>JAYRXP010000324.1:0-3975 GCA_041917395.1 Paludibacter sp. | reverse complement strand
TGAAATTGCATCAACCGACAATGAAAAGTACTCGCAAACAACATCGCGTATTTTTTCAACGGTATTTACTTTTCTGTTTACAGTAACAATACGACTTACCACTTTTTCAGCCAGTTCGAGATCGATAGGCATATTCGTAAGCGTGGAGTGAGCCATAAGCGACACCAGTACTCCTTCGAGGTCACGAACATTATCCACAACATTTTCGGCAATAAAATCGATTACCTCTTCTGATATTTCGAGGCCATCACGGTAAATTTTATTTTCCAGAATCGCCTTGCGCAAATCAAAATCAGGTTTTTCTATTTCAGCAGAAAGTCCCCATTTGAACCTTGTGAGCAAACGTTGCTCAAGACCAACCAGTACAAGCGGAGAACGGTCGGAAGTAAGTACCAGCTGTTTGCCCGACTGATGCAAATGATTAAATATATGAAAGAAGGTATTTTGTGTACCCGTTTTTCCCGAAAACTCCTGAATATCATCAATTATAAGCACATCAATTGTCTGATAGAAATTCAGAAAATCGTTTACTGAATTGCTGCGAACGGCATCGGTATACTGAATCTGAAAAGTATTAGCCGACACATAAAGTACGCGCTTATCCGGATTCAGTTGTTTTGTCATCACACCGATTGCATTGGCAAGGTGAGTTTTACCCACACCCGATTGTCCATAGACAAACAATGGATTGAAGATTGTTTTACCAGGCTCATTAGCAATGCTGATTCCCGCAGTACGGGCCAGTTTGTTGCTTGCACCTTCGATAAGACTGTTGAAGTTATGCGATGGATTGAGTTGCGGATCTATTTCAGGAAGTTGTACCCTGTGATATGGACTTATGTAGTTGCCGGCAGATGCTAATTGCTTTCCCTTAGGCTGTTCGTTTGTGCTGGGAATCTGTGTTGCTTTACCACTCGATTTATCAATCAGTACGCGGTATTCGAGTCTTGTACCCTGACCAACTACCCGAAACAAAGTTACGCGTAGCAAATCGATATATTTCTCTTCGATATACTCAACAAAAAACTGACTCGGAACCTGCAATACAAAAACGTTGTTTTCGAATTTCAATGCTACTATCGGTGCAAACCAGGTATTAAACGATGCCTCGCTTATATTATCTCTAATGACGCTAAGGCACTTACTCCACAATTCTTCGGGACTCTTCAACATACACTTACTTTAGAATAAAAAATAATTACATTACCGGTTTAACAATCACATTTAATAAATCTGAAAACACGTCCGTTTTTTAGCGGGGGCTATTTTCAGGACTACAAAAATCGGAAAGAAAATCGAGAAAAAAAAATCGTATTATATTTGCAAATTCGAAAACTATTTTATTACCCTAATTCTCAACATATTAGCACTATCAACTGATAATAAGCAAGTTAGATAAAAATAACTTGTAATAATTATGTAATATAATTGATTACAAGCAGTTTAACAAATTATTACTTTTATCTTCGTTTTCGACGACAAAAAAGGCTGAAACCTTTCATACAAAATGGTTTCGGCCCTTTAAAATTGTTAGCTTAAAAAATAGTCTGTTTTTTATTATTTAGAACTATTCTAAATAATATCACTATTTTTGTTTACTTCCAAACAACGAAAAGTGCACATATCGTTTTGGATTTTGTTTCAGGTCAATAAGCAGTTTATCAGCACTTTCAGCCGTATTTGAAAGATTGTTGTATAGTTTCTTATCGTTCAATAAAAGACCTACAGTACCATCCTGTCCGTTTAATTTATCTGTTAACAAATTCAGATTAGAAATTGTGTGATTAATACTTGCAAAAGTTGCTGCAAAATCGACAGTACTCAGATTTCCGCTTATTTTCTTCAGGTCGCCGGTCAGTCCGTTTACATCTTTCATAATTTTGGGGACATCGCTTTTCATTACTTTATTCAGTTCTACCGATGCAGAAGCCAGATTATCGGTGGTTTTTTCCATAGACTGCAAGCTGTTTTTCAGAGCTTTTCCCTCGGTAATAGTACGCAACGAACGAATCAGCGAATCGGCCTGTTCCGAAATACTCTGAATTTTAGGCATTAAATCGCCGGCAACCTTCGCCATAAGTCCTGTTCCGACACTTGATTCCACTGTATCGCCGGGATTATAAAGCTGCTGCGTGGCTAAAAGGGGCTCATACACAATCTGAACAGCTTTGCCACCCATCAAACCATTATCGAAGAGTTCTATTTTGGCTCCTTTGGGCAAGCGAATGTCTTTACTAACCGAGATTCGCACCACAAAAGACTCGCTTTTTGAAAAATCGTAGCTTATTTCTTCAACCTGTCCGACCTTGTATCCTTTTATCAATACAGGCGATGAAGGTACAAGTCCATCGATATTGCTGTATGTTGCGTAATAACTTGAAACCGGCGAAAAAATATCAATTCCCTTCAAAAAATTCAATCCGAAATATAAAACAAAAATGGCAATGGTTACCATAATTCCCACCTTCACTTCGCGGGTAAAAAAATTCTTCTTCATTCTATCTGATTTTTCAATACATCGGGGTGAAAACACTCCCCTGTCTTATTTTATTTATTTTTATTCGTTAATTTAATTGCTTCGGTAACAGGTATTTTTGTTTTACCCAAAAATGCAATAACAAAAGCATCCGGAAACAACGGCAGCATCTCCCGGCGCAGCTTACTGATAACTTCATATTTTGTATCTGAACCTATTGTGTATTTATACATTCCGTTTTCCATGAAAAAATCGGCATTGCGGATTCCTCTGAAATCAGCGGCATTTGAATTCAGTTTTTTACTGCTTGCAAAGAGTTGCAGCTTGTATACCGGCTTTTCGGTGGCTGCTTCGTAAGCATTCAGATCCACGTATTTCACTTTATCGGGCGAAATAGGTTTTGGTTTTACAACTGTTGTTTTAGCTGTTGCAGGTTCAGTCTCGGTAGTTTCACTTACCTTAGGTTGTGTCTTTTTTTCTGTTTTGGCAACCGTTTCTTCCACATCGCTTAGCTCTTCCTGTACTTTTTGTTTCGATACCGTTTCCTTTGGTTGTTTACTTTTTTCTTTCGCAAAAGTTGTTTCTATAATATCCGAATCCCTGGCAACCTGCTCAGATGTATTTTTCGCTGATTTTCTTTTCTGTTCTCCACCCGACTTGTCCCTGCTTTGCGACACTTCCGGCTGAATTTCAGCATCTTTATCCTGCACTTTATCTGTATCTGCGGTGCTAACCAAAGACTTTTCTTTATTATTTTTCTCCCTGCTGTTTTTTGCTTTGGGAGTTTGCTCAGCAGTTGTTTCGAGTGGCGGTTTCGAAATTTCGGCAACAGGCACAACAGCCTCTTTTGTATTGGCCACAACCGATTTCAAAGGAGCAGCGGCACCTTCGGTACGTTTGTCGTACCTGCCCACATCATCAATTTTGATATATTCGGTTTCGTTGAATGATTTTTTGGTACTTTTGCCCGATTTCTTATCATACTCGTACTTAAAACCTACAAATGCCTTGTAGATCGATTCGGCCATCTGTTTCTGACCAGTACTGCTGGCCAGGTATTTTTCTTCGGATGGATTGGAAATAAAACCAAGTTCAATCAGCACACTGGGACAGGCTGAACGATACAAAACCCAAAAACCCGCCTGACGAACACCTCTGTCGGAACGATTTGCAAAATTTTTGAAATGATTCTGAATTTCTGAGGCTATGGATATACTACGGTCGATGTATTTATCCTGCATAAACTCGAACATAATGTAAGAGTCGACAGAAGTTGGGTCGAAACCTTTGTATTTCGATTTGTAATCGTCTTCGAGAAGCATAACCGAGTTTTCACGCATTGCCACGTCAAGGTTTCCCTTCGATTTGGCTAACCCCAGGGTAAACGATTCGGTACCCGAAGCCGATGAAGATTGTGCGGAATTGGTGTGAATGCAAATAAACAAATCAGCATGATTATTATTTACAATGTCGGCACGTTCCTGAAGTGTGAGGTATTT
>JAYRXP010000323.1:0-2001 GCA_041917395.1 Paludibacter sp. | reverse complement strand
CAGTGGTGGTAATATATTTGTGTACAAACGAAATGAAGATGGTACACTCAGTGAAGTTATTCAAAAAATTCAACACGAAGGAAAAAGCATTCATCCTTCCCGTCAGACAAAGCCACACACGCACCAGGTTGTTTTTTTCCCTGATGGAAAATATTTATTAGCCAACGATTTGGGTCTTGATAAAGTATTGGTTTACAAGTATGATCAAACTAATCGTGAAAAACCTTTTTCGGCTTACGATACATTGGAAGTAAAACCCGGAAGCGGCCCACGTCATTTGACTTTTGACAAAACCGGAACCAAAATCTATCTTTTGCAGGAGCTCGATGGAACTGTTTCTACTATTCAGTATGATAATGGAAAACTGACATTGATTGACACCACCTCTGTTGTTCGCAAAGCTGATATTCAAACCGGAGCTGCTGATATTCATTTGTCGCCTGATGGTCTGTTTTTGTATGCCACGAATCGTGGTTCTGTTAACGATATTAGCTGTTTTGCAACTTCAGTTTCGGGTAAATTGACTTTTGTGCAACAAGTTTCAACAGAAGGAGAGGGGCCACGAAATTTTGCAATAACGAACGATGGTCGCTTTGTGTTGGTTGGAAACCAGCGAACGAATGATATTTGTATTTTTAACAGAGATAAAAAAACCGGAAAACTTACATTTTCCGGTAAAAAGATAAAGTTAGGGGCTCCTGTTTGTATTTTGGAGTACTAAAGCCCCAAACCCTTAAAAGGGCTTAATGCTGGTGTGCACCTTTCGACAAAAGAATTATAGCAATACCCAGAACGATCAATATTATCTGAATTGCAGACTCTCTGGGCTTGGTTTCTTTATGCATTTCGGGGATTAAATCGGCCAGCGCTACATATAAAAAGCTGGCTGCTGCGATTGCAATTGTATAAGGTACAAAACTTTGCACGTATTCGAGCATGAAGTATGCCAAAACCCCCGAAACAATAGCACTGCTACCTGAAATCATATTGTAAATCAGGGCTTTTTTACGCGAATAACCACTTTTGATTAGTATCCCAAAATCGCCTAGTTCCTGTGGGATTTCGTGAAGTAAAACCGATATTGTAACGAAAATACCAAGTTCGACCGATGTGAGAAATGAGGCAGCAATAACAACGCCGTCGATTGCATTGTGAATTGCATCGCCAATAATTATCATCGGAGCAGCTGCATGATTCTGACGCTCGCAATTTTCATCATGACAGGTTCGCCACAGAATTATTTTTTCGAGTACAAAAAACAAAATAATACCTCCCAATACCCACATTACCACATCGTGAATACACAATGTCTCGGCAGCTTCGGGAATTAAGCCAACAAGCGCAGAACCAAGCAAAGTTCCACCTGCCAGATAAAGCAAATAACCCGAAATGCGCGAAAGCCATTTGTTGTTCAGAAGTAATAACAGACTCGACAAACCAACACTACCTATACTGGCAGCCGTCAGCGCAACAATTGTGTAAAGAAAAGTATTCATTCAGTTTAATTATTTAGTTGAGTTTATCAGAACGTGTTTTGCAAAATTGTAACCACGTTGCTGATATATTTCGGTTAGTTTTGGTAATCGTAACAAAAAATCCTGATAGTTTTTTTGCGTTGGTTGTGACCACTGTACTTCCGAAAGTGCTGCCAGTCTGGGTAATAGCATGTATTCTACCTGCTGTTGACTTGTTATGTATTCTGTCCACAGATTTGCCTGCGCACCTATAACGTATATTGCTTCCGTTTCGTTCAGTTCCGCTGGTATCGGCTCGTAATTGTAAACTTTATCTACAGGAACAAAGCCTCCAATTGACAAAGGTTCATTGGTGCGGTCGGCTGACTGATAATAGTCGAAATAAAGATAGGTGTTGGGAGTCATTATCACCTTGTGGCCCGATTTTGCGGCTTCGATACCTCTATTAGTTCCCCGCCACGACATAACTATTGCATTCGGTGCCAGGCCACCTTCCAAAATCTCATCCCAACCAATGATTTGCCGT
>JAYRXP010000322.1:0-6117 GCA_041917395.1 Paludibacter sp. | reverse complement strand
CTTCGATGCTTTTGATGCGCCGCAAGAAAAACCGGTGGCAAAACAGTCCCCGAAACCAATGCAGGATGTTGAATCTGTGGCTGAAAACGAACTACTTACGCTGAAAAATGTAGCTCATAATTATCAGTTGGTTGACTCAAAGGTAAAACGCGCTGATCTTATTTCGAAGTTGTTTATGCAGAAATCGGTTTGCTTCGATACCGAAACCACCGGTGTGGATGTGTTTACGGCAGAAATGGTCGGAATGTCTTTCTGTTTTGCCAAAGGTGAAGCGTATTATGTAACATTACCAACTGAAAGGAGTGATACCGAAGAAGTGCTGAAAGAATTTAAAGCTTTTTTTCAGGCCGAACACATTGAAAAAATTGGACAAAATATCAAATTCGACCTGTTGATGCTATCGATGTATGGTATTGAACTGAAAGGTAAGTTGTTCGACACCATGATTGCACATTACCTGTTGCAGCCTGAACTGCGCCACGGTATGGACTATCTGGCTGAAATCTACCTGCGATACCGAACCATTCATTACGAGGAGTTAGTAGGAGGGAAGGGCAAAAATCAAATGGATATCCGGTTTGTGGACATTGATTTGCTATGCAACTATGCTGCCGAAGATGCCGACATTACTTTTCAGTTAAAACAGATATTAGAAACTGAGTTAAAAGAAAACGGACTCGAAAAGCTGTTTTACGAAATGGAAATGCCCTTGCTGCGTGTGCTTTCAATTATGGAGCGAAACGGTGTGCGAATTGATAGTGAAGCTTTGCGCCTTAGCTCTGAGATTCTCACAGCCGAATTGTTGAATATTGAAAAGGAAATCCACGATATGGTGGGTTATTCGTTCAATGTTTCGTCGCCGGCACAGGTGGGCGAAATACTGTTCGACCGTCTGAAATTAGATGATAAAGCAAAAAAGACCAAAACAGGCCAGTATTCCACTTCGGAAGATATTCTGGAAAAAATACGCTCCAAACACCCGATAATCGGCAAAATTCTGGATTACCGCGGACTGAAAAAGTTGCTGAGTACGTATATTGATACGTTGCCATTGCTTATCAATCCTAAAACGGGTAAAGTACATACCTCGTTTAATCAAACAGTAGCAGCCACCGGACGATTAAGTTCGACCAATCCGAACTTGCAGAATATTCCCATTCGTGATGCACAGGGCAAGGAAATACGCAAGGCATTTATCCCCGACGAGGGTTGTGTTTTTCTGAGCGCCGACTATTCGCAAATCGAATTACGCATTATGGCACATTTGAGTGGCGATAAAAACATGCTCGATGCATTTAACAGCGGGCTTGATATTCATACGGCTACAGCTGCGAAAATATACAAAATACCCGTAGAGGAGGTTACTTCGGATATGCGTCGCAAGGCCAAAACTGCCAATTTTGGTATTATTTACGGTATTTCCACCTTTGGTCTTTCCGAGCGGCTCACCATTCCGCGTGCTGAGGCTAAAGAATTGATTGATGGCTATTTTGCAACCTATCCGGATGTGAAACGCTATATGGACGAATGTATTCAACGGGCAAAGGAAACAGGCTATGTCGAAACTATTTTCGGACGTAAACGCTATCTGGCCGATATTAATTCGCAAAACAGTGTGGTGCGCGGCTTTGCCGAGCGAAATGCCATAAATGCTCCAATTCAGGGTTCGGCTGCCGACATTATAAAAATTGCCATGGTGAATATCCAGAAACGCCTGACCGCTGAAAATATGCAAACCAAAATGACCATGCAGGTGCATGATGAGTTGAACTTCGTGGTGCCTGTGTCCGAAACCGAACAGGCCCGCAGGGTAGTGGTGGAGGAAATGGAAAATGTGTTGAAACTCAAAGTGCCGCTGATTGCCGACTGTGGAGTAGGTGCTAACTGGCTCGAAGCGCATTAAAAATCCAACAGCCGGCATGTAAAACCATTTTTATTGGTCATGGCTTTATAAATTGGTTAAATTTCATTACTTTTGCACACCGGTTTATAAGTTGAATACGACTTTAACTTTCAATCGTTCATTTTACGTATATAATAGTTGCCAGAATGCCACAAACGTCACTTCGCGGTCAGGCTATGCCCGAATCGCCTATCCGTAAATTAGTACCACTATCCGATAAAGCCAAAGCGCGCGGTATTAAAGTGTATCATCTCAATATCGGTCAGCCCGACCTGAAAACTCCGAAAGAAGCATTGGATGCTATCCGTGCTATCGACCGTACGGTACTCGAATACAGCCCCAGCGATGGTATTAAAAGTCTGAAAACAAAACTGGCTGCCTATTATCATACCTTTAATATTGATGTTACCGAACAGGATATTATCGTTACTACCGGTGGTTCCGAAGCCGTGAACTTTGCATTTATGAGTTGCCTGGATCCGGGCGACGAAATTATTGTTCCTGAGCCCGCCTACGCCAATTATACTGCTTTTGCCATTGCTGCCGGAGCTGTTGTTAAACCCGTAGTTTCGAGCATCGAAGAGGGCTTCTCGCTGCCGCATGTCGACCGCTTCGAAGAACTTATTACGCCCAAAACAAAAGGAATTCTGATTTGTAACCCGAACAACCCGACCGGTTACCTCTACACCCGTGCCGAGATGAATAAAATACGCGATCTGGTAAAAAAATACGATTTGTATTTGTTTTCCGACGAAGTATATCGTGAGTTTTGTTACACCGGAGCACCTTATATTTCGGCTTTTCACCTCGACGGTATCGAAGAAAATGTCGTATTAATCGATTCGGTATCGAAACGTTACAGCATGACCGGTGTACGTATTGGCGCTATTGTAACCAAGAATAAAGAGGTTAAGAAAAGTATTATGAAATTCTGTCAGGCACGTTTAAGTCCACCGTTGCTGGGACAAATAGCTTCCGAAGCTGCTATGGATGCTTCGAAAGATTATATGCTCGATACCTACAACGAATATGTGGAGCGTCGCAAGTTCCTGATTGACGGACTTAACCGCATTCCGGGCGTGTATTCGCCCATACCGATGGGCGCATTTTATACTGTTGCCCGTTTGCCTATCGACGATGCCGATAAATTCTGTGCGTGGCTGTTGTCCGATTTCGAATACGAGGGCCACACTGTGATGATGGCACCTGCTTCGGGCTTTTATACCGTTGAAGGCATGGGTAAAGACGAAGTGCGTATAGCTTATGTTCTTGATAAAGAAGATCTCAAACATGCACTAATTGTTCTTCAAAAAGCACTCGAAGTGTATCCGGGGAGAAAAAAGTGATGTGATAATGTGTTGATTTGATAATTAAGAAAATAAGAAAGTCAGAAAATAAGTAAGAAAACTACCAATAACCAATTTCAAAATTTCTTAATCTCTAAACTCCCAATTTCTCAATTACTTAATCTCTAATTTCTCAATGCTCGAGTATTTCATAGCAAAACGCATTCATTTTCAGCAGGGCAGGAAAAACGTTTCCCGTCCTGCTGTGCGTATTGCCATTATTGCCATTGCGCTGGGTATGGCTGTAATGATTGTTTCGGTGGCTGTGGTTATTGGCTTTAAGCAGGAAATACGGAATAAGGTGGTGGGCTTTGGTGGTCATATCCGTGTGAGCAATTTTGATACTAACAATACGTTCGAAACCAATCCTGTAACCTATTCGCAACGCTTTGCCACTTCGCTGGCTGCCATACCTGGCGTACGTTCGGCGCAACCCTACGCCACAAAGCCCGGAATTATCAAAACCGACAGCGAATTTCAGGGAATAGTGCTCAAAGGCATTGACCGTAATTTCAACTGGGATTTCTTCAAAAAACATCTGGTGGCAGGCGATACGTTGCAACTTACCGATTCGCTTCGCAACGATATTGTAATTTCCAAATATCTGGCTGACATACTGCATCTTAAAGCAGGTGATAGTTTTTATACTTATTTTATAAAAGATCAGGTGAAAGCCCGTAAATTTACAATACGTGGTATTTATGCCACTAACTTTGTGGAATACGACAAGTTGTTTATTCTCACCGATGTACGCCACATTCAGCACCTGAACGGGTGGGAGAGTAGTCAGTACAGCGGCTACGAAGTGTTACTGTCCGACTTTGACACCATGGATGCTGTGGCCGACAATGTAAATACGCTTGTGCAACAAAGTGAAAAAAATGCAGGTAGTCAGAAGTATTTTGTGCAAACTATCCGCGAGTTGAGTCCGCAGCTTTTTGGCTGGCTCGATTTGCTGGATATGAACGTTTGGGTTATCCTGTCGTTGATGCTTGCCGTTGCCGGATTTAATATGATTTCGGGTTTGCTTATCCTTATTCTGGAACGTACCAATATGATTGGCATTCTGAAATCGGTAGGTGCCACCAACTGGTCGGTACGTAAGATATTTCTCTATTTTGCGGTATTTCTGATAGGTAAAGGCATGTTTTGGGGCAATCTGATCGGCCTTTCGTTATGTGCCCTGCAATATTTCACCCACATTATTCCGCTCGACCCCGAAGCTTACTACGTGTCGTATGTACCTGTTGTGTTTAACTGGACTTATCTTATCCTGCTCAATGCTGGCACATTTGCAGCTTCGGTGTTAATGATGATTGCTCCTTCGTACCTTATTTCCAAAATTTCTCCCGCCAAAATTATCCGTTACGAATAAACTCTTTGGATTAAGCGGCACTTATCAGCGACAGCAGTTCCTCTATTTTTTCGGGCTCAAGCTGTTTTACCTCCGACCGTTGAGCATACTCGAAAGGTATAAATTTCATTGCCTGCACATATCCTAGTTTTTTGTCCCTGCTGTATGCAATTTTCAGTTTAGCACCTCTTTTGTTTGTTCTGCGAAGCAAATGTAAATTTGTAAAGTTCTGCGATTCAATTATTGTTGTCAGAGTATCGTAGTCGCTTCTCTCAAAATAAACTTCGGTAAATTCAATTTTATTTCCGGTCACCACATATTTATAATACACTTTGTCAGCAATTCCGGAAATAAACCCCCAAAAAAGTACAATCATTGTCAGAATTGCAATTAAAGGAGTGAGTTCCTGCTTTAGTGCAGGCGGAAGATGTGTGTCAAACTCAATTAATACAATGCTTAATCCTACAAGCAACGTACTTTTTACCGGAAAGGCAATGACTTTTTTAATAATGTTACTATCCATGTAGTCAAACATTTGCTCTATCGTTACGTTTCTTTGCATAATCATTTATTTTAAAATTAATTCTTATCCAATAAAATTTCACGACAAATATAGAACATCCGATTGACAGATGCTTTAATTACAGATAAAGTTTAAGCAAAAATAACATTAAAATCCTATTTTAACAGAAATATGTCAGCTAATATAATATTATTGCGTTATTATGATAGTATTATTTTGATTATTTAATCATATTGATAATTGCAAAATATGAGAATTATCCTAACGGAAACCGCACTACCACGCGTGTGCCTTTGCCGGGCGAACTTTCAATATCCAGCGTTCCTTTAAGTAGCGTAACCCGCTCTTTTATACCCAGCAAACCATACGAATCTTCACGACCATCTTTTCCTACATTAAAACCTACGCCATTGTCCTTTACTTCGAAAACAATATCGTTTCCCGCTTGATGATATTTAATTTCGATGGTAGTGGCCTGCGCATGTTTTACAACATTCATCATCGTTTCCTGCAAAATACGATACATAGCTAATGAACGTTCTTCGTCTAATTTTTCGATATTCAGATCAATATCCGTGATACATTCAATTTCGTAACGTGATATAAAGTCTTCGATATACTCCTCGCAGGCACCGGCAAAACCAAGCATTTCGAGTTTCACCGGACGTAAACCATACATTATACGCCGTGCTGATGAAATGGCTTTGGTTATCATATCAGCATGTTTTGCAAGCTTCTGTTTTATTTTTTCCTTGTCTTCGTCGCTTTCGGCTTTGTTATACTGCGTTGTGGTAACTCCGGTATCCATTTTCAGCGCCACAAGCAATTGACCTAACTCATCGTGAATTTCGCGTGCCAGCAGTGCTTTTTCTTCTTCGCGAACTTTTTGCAGATGCTTTGCATATTTCTGAACCTGCTCCATGGTTTCGTTCAGTTGAAGCTCCATGGCTTTTTGTTCCGTTATATCTTCTTTCAGAGCCAGGTAGTTTAT
>JAYRXP010000321.1:0-5861 GCA_041917395.1 Paludibacter sp. | reverse complement strand
TGTTTTTACCTTGCATTTTAGTTATGTTTTGAAAATGGTTACAAAAGTATAACTATTTAGCGGAATGAACAATTTATTTTGTAATTATTTTAATTCTGGATTATACTGAAGTTCAAAAAAGAATGTATAGAGGTTTTAATTAAAAACTTTGCAAACATTACAGACTTTACAAACCTTATAAACTAAAAAACACTATCTTTGCACTTCAAAATTTAAAAACCATTTGTAAGGTTCAGAAAACATGATTAAAGTAACATTCCCCGACGGTTCGGTACGCGAATTTGCCAAAGGCATTACCGGACTTCAACTGGCTGAAAGTATCAGCTCACGACTTGCACAAGAGGTGCTTGCCATCACAGTAAACGAACAAATCTGGGACCTTAGCCGTCCAATCGAAACCGATGCTGCCATTAAGTTGCACAAATGGGACGATGAAGAAGCCAAACATGCGTATTGGCACTCGTCGGCTCACCTTATGGCCGAAGCCCTGCAGGAGTTGTATCCGGGCATTAAATTTGGTATCGGTCCGGCTATCGAAAACGGTTTCTACTACGATGTAGACCCCGGAACAGCAGTGATTAAAGAAGGCGACCTGCCAACCATCGAAGCTAAAATGGTGGAACTGGCTGCCCGCAAGGAAGCTATTGTTCGTACGGATATCAGCAAAGCCGAAGCGCTCAAAAAATTCGAAGAAAAAGGCGACGAATACAAAGTGGAACTGATCAGCGATTTGGCTGATGGAACCATTACCTTATATTCGCAGGGTAACTTTACTGACCTGTGTCGTGGCCCGCACTTACCCAATACAGGTGAAATTAAAGCCATTAAACTGCTCAGCGTAGCCGGTGCATACTGGCGTGGTGACGAAAAACGTAAAATGCTGACACGTATTTACGGTATTACGTTCCCGAAAAAGAAAATGCTCGACGATTATCTGGTATTGCTTGAGGAAGCCAAAAAGCGCGACCACCGCAAAATCGGTAAAGAACTGGAACTGTTTACGTTTTCCGAAATGGTGGGTAAAGGTTTGCCATTGTGGTTGCCACGCGGTACAGCTTTACGTTTACGTTTGGAAGATTTTCTGAAAAAAATCCAGCGTCGTTTCGATTATCAGCAGGTAATGACTCCGCATATCGGTAACAAACAGCTTTATGTAACTTCGGGTCACTACGCTAAATACGGAAAAGATTCGTTTCAGCCCATTCATACACCCGAAGAAGGTGAAGAATACCTGTTGAAACCGATGAACTGTC
Organism: Paludibacter sp.; assembly: GCA_041917395.1. Lineage (GTDB taxonomy): Bacteria > Bacteroidota > Bacteroidia > Bacteroidales > Paludibacteraceae > Paludibacter. The sequence goes on along the minus strand of JAYRXP010000321.1, from coordinate 4,608 downwards.
CGCATCACTGCGAGATTTACAAGTTCAAACCACGTTCGTACCGCGAACTTCCGGTGCGTATGGCCGAATTTGGAACCGTTTATCGTTACGAGCAAAGCGGTGAACTTCATGGTTTGACACGCGTTCGTAGCTTTACGCAGGACGATGCGCATATTTTCTGTCGCCCGGATCAGATTGAGGAGGAATTCCTGAAAGTAATGGATATTATCTTTATTATTTTCAATGCGTTGGAATTCGAAAACTTCGAAGCGCAAATTTCGCTCCGCGACCCGAACAACAAAGAAAAATACATTGGCTCTGACGAAAACTGGGAAAAAGCCGAAAATGCGATTATCAAAGCCTGCGAACTGAAAGGTTTGAAAGCCCGTGTGGAACTGGGCGAAGCAGCTTTCTATGGTCCAAAACTCGACTTTATGGTGAAAGATGCCATTGGTCGTCGCTGGCAGCTGGGAACCATTCAGGTGGATTACAACCTGCCGGAACGTTTCGAGTTGGAATACACCGGCGAAGATAACGCCAAACACCGTCCGGTAATGATTCACCGTGCACCATTTGGTTCTATGGAACGTTTTGTGGCTGTACTTATTGAGCATACTGCCGGAAAATTCCCGTTGTGGTTAACGCCCGATCAGGTGGTGGTATTGCCCATCAGCGAGAAATTCAACGATTATGCTTACGATATTGCCAAAACACTGAATGCGCAGGATGTACGCGTACAGGTAGACGACCGCAACGAGAAAATCGGACGTAAAATCCGCGATAACGAGTTGAAACGTATTCCGTTTATGTTGATTGTTGGCGAAAAAGAAGCCGAAAACGGCGAAGTTTCTGTTCGTCGACAAGGCGAAGGCGACAAAGGCGTAATGAAAGTAGATGAATTTGCCAAACTCGTTAACGACGAAGTAAATGCGCTGGTGAATAAATATTAGACCCCCTCTAATTATCTCCTTTGGTCGATGACCGTTGGTTCTCCCCCTCAAGGGGAGACTTTAAGAAAAAACCCTGCTTAGGATTAGCCTGAGCAGGGTTTTTTATTTAGTTTTTATATTTATATTTTGTCAAACTTTTTACTCCTGTTTTTTCTATCACTAATTTGTCAACTGCTTCTTTTAAATCGCGGCTTGCAGTGGCTGTAGAAATGTTTTTGTTGTGTCTTAAATAGTCTTGTCTCGTAAATGTGTTATCGCCAACAATATTCTTAAAAACATCAATTCTATCGCTACCTGTTAATGAGTGATTTTGAGATTTTAATAAGTCCTCCAGTGCCATATTAATTATTTCAAGCATGAATTCGATGAATTTAGTTGAATTTCCATTATTATCGGATAATCCTAAAACATCGTAATATTCCTGTTGTTTTTCTTTTATGAGCGATTCAATGGGTAGAAATTCAAATACAGGAGTATAATCCCGTAATATTAATGTCTGCCATAACCGCCCCATTCTTCCATTTCCATCGATAAACGGATGGATAAATTCAAATTCATAATGAAATACGCAACTTTTGATTAAAATTATTTCATGGTCATTTTTTAAGTAATCGAATAAATCCTTCATAAGAGGATATACAATATCTCCCGGAGGCGCAACATGGGTAATGTTGTTACCTTTCATTATGCCTACCGATGTTCGACGGAATTGTCCGGCATTGTCAACCAGACTACTCATTAAAATTCCGTGAGCACGACACATAGCATCGATGTCGCAGGCATCGAATTCGTTTAACCTCGAATACAACTCAATGGCATTTTTTACTTCGGTAATATCCTTTTGAGGAGCTAATACTCTTCTGTTGTTAATGATGTCAGTAATTTGCTCTACGGTAAGCGTATTTCCCTCTATTTCAAGTGAAGATTGTATGGACTTTATCCTGTTGCGTTTTCGTAACTCAGTAGGTGGCTTAATTAGTTTTGCTGATTTAATTTCACCAATCTTTTCGGAAATAGATGAAGTTAATCTTAATATTTCACTTGTAATTTCGTAGGGTGGTTTCATATTATGCGGATGTTGATAGTATCATTTGATAGTATCAAAGGTAATTGTTTTTGTCGAAATGTCAAAACGGATTTTTTCTTACGCTGGTTTTCATCGAAGAATGGGTGGCTTATTGTTTGATTTAATCTTCACACATTCAAGACCTTTGTTATTGTTTTCAATCCGGAAAGCAGGAACTTTCCTTTTAGCACGACGTAGTCCGGAGATTACGACGAACAGGGGCAGGGTCATATCGACCGCAGGAAGCCTTAGTATTAGGTACAGGTGCTTGGTTGTATCTATTTCGTTGTCGATATTTTTGGAATCCGTATATTTTTGGGACTAATAATCAGATAATTAGTTTTCTTTCCAGTGTCTTCTGATTTCAAAATTTCTTTTTCTACCAAATCCTGCAAATCACGTAAAGCTGTATCTGTCGAACAGTTTGCTAGTTTCGCATAACTTGAAGTTCTCAAAAATCCGACTTCATTTTCATAATTGTCGTACAAATAGTTGATTATTTTACGTTGCCTCTCGTTTATGGACGTGAATTTGTGTTTGTCCCAAAAATGTGATTTGTCGAGTATAATTTCTAAATTGTTTTCACTTGAATGCAATGCTCGTTCGAAACAATCTAAAAACCACAACAAATAATTCGTTATATCACTTGTTCCTTTTTGCGTTTTCTCAATAATTTCGTTGTAATGTTTATGTTCCTTGAAAATTTGGTTCGACATACTGTAAAATCTGATTTTACTACCTTCGCTACGTGCCATAAACATATCCATAATTGCTCGTGCAAGTCGTCCGTTACCGTCGTCGAATGGGTGAATGGTTACAAACCAAAAATGTGATATTGCTGATTTCAATACTAAATCCATTTGATTATTTTGGTTTAACCAATCAAGAAAAATGTTCATTTCATTAACGACTCGTTCTGCACTTGGAGCCTCAAAATGCACTTTTTCTCTACCAAATGTACCTGAAACTACTTTCATTCCTGCCGAACGATACCGTCCAACATCGATTTTCAAATGTCCACTGAAACCAGATTGAAATAAAGCGTTGTGCCAACCCAAAAGTCGTTCTTCTGAAAGTGCTTTATTGTAATTTTGAGTTGCATCTAATAATACGTCGACTACACCTTCAATATTTCGTGGTGTCGAAACATATTCAGTTCCTTCAATTCCTAATTTTCGTGCGATTGAAGAGCGTACAAGTTCTGGATTCAGAAATTCACCTTCAATTCTTGACGTATCAACGACATCTAAAATCAGCGATTCTAATGTTGCACGTTCAATTAAGTCGAACCCAAGTTTTTCCATGTGCCCAAGTAATCTACCTTGTAAGTGTCGTACAGAGGCTAATACGGGCAAAATTTTCTCGTTGTCCCAACCAAAGTTGAACCAGTTTTCTCTTTCGTGTATATACATAATTATTTTTCACTGCATAAATTGCGGTAAAAATAGAGTTTTTTCACCGCAAAAGCAAATTTTATATCAAGAAAGTATCAAATAGTTCACTCAGCAATTCATTTTTAGTTTTTGTGCAGTCTGACGGCAAAGGCTATGGGCATTTGTTGTTCCGTTACACGGAATGTTCCATTTGCGGGAGCGTTCGCTGTCTGTCAGCTGACGGACAAAGTGAACCAACGGTCAGTGTAGGCCTTGCTTCTACCGCGACATAGGCAAAGAGCCTATAACGAGATTTTTGCATTATATTAGCCTAAGGTGAGCAGGGGTCTTTGCTTTTCATTATGTAGTTAGTAAAAGCTTAATATGATTTTTATATTTTTATTTTTAATGCTAATTGATAAAATGATGAGTGAATACCGGAAGAACCCATATGCTCTCTGTTTTCTGTCGTCCAATTTATATTATACAATTCCGTTAAACTAAATCCAGTGCGCAGACTCAATGCATATCTGTCATTCAGCTTATATTGTATGTTGAATATTGGTGAATAGTATGAAAAATGAAATTCATTTCCGGGAACAATATAATCACTTAATGTTGTTGATCCATTTCCCAGACTGGCATACAAGGGTACAGAACCAGCAAAAACATGTTTAGTAGTAGCTTCTTCCAGCATTCGTGCTTTTTGCGAAATAATATAATCTATTTCACATCCTACCGATAAACTTAATTTTTTATTCAGATAAAAATCGAGTAAAACAGGTAATTGCAAAGTATTATAGGTTGTATATACTTGTTTAGCGACAGGTTCGTAATTGCTATTCATGTAATCGAAGAGTTGAACCCCTGCTTTTCGGGCAAAACCCGGTTCCAGACTCATTCCCAAAAAAAAGCTGGTTTTATAGGAAATAAACCCGTTAATATTATAACTTAAAGCAGGCAAATACATACCGCGGTCTGCATCTGGCACTGATACCTCTTTTAATTCTAAATTTGTAACGTCAGCGCCAATAATTACACCATAACTAAAATTCTGACTTTGTACTGTAATTGCAAACATTGCAATACAAGCAATAAATACATTTCTGAGTTTGTGAGCGTTCATATTCTTTTTATTTTTTATTTATAACCTATACAACGATGGTTTATTTGTTTAATCAACCATTGTTATTCTCTTCAATCAGGAAAGCCGGAACTCTCCTTTTAGCTCGACGTAGTC
>JAYRXP010000320.1:0-1908 GCA_041917395.1 Paludibacter sp. | reverse complement strand
ATTTTGTTATCCAGAAAAAATATAATGGAATAACTATTCAGAATTCCGTTGAAAATTTCCTTTAATGATTGCTTCATGCGTATCCAAACTTTTATTGCAAATGTTCCGGTATCTGTTCCAGTTCTTCCATGTATTTTAAATCTTCGGCTCTGCGAATAACGTGTGTATTATTGTCGTTATCAATCAGTACAATCGGAGGACGATAAGTGATAAACTGCATCCATTGTGTCATATTGTAGGCACCCACTCTGTGTACAACCACCTGATCGCCTTTCTGTAGCATAGGCATAGTAATGCTTTCGCGCACCACATCGATGTTCATACAGAGTGGCCCGAACATAACTGTTTCTTCAGTCTGACTGCTTAATTTTTGCACCGGACTGATTTTATGATCATACCAAAGCGAAGTGAACATAGAATTCAGTCCGAAATCCATAATCGTTGCGCGTCGGCCATCGGACAAACGCTTGGTGGCAAGCACTGTGCCCAGCAGATAACCAGCATCGTCGATTAATGCCCTACCACTTTCAAGTATCAGCATCGGTAATTCATCCTGCTTAAAACCATATCCGATAATAACGTCAGTAATAGCATCGGCAAACTGATCGATAGACGGAACCGTGTCAGTACCGGGCAAATAAGCTCCTTTCAGCGTATTGGCAGACGGGAAACCACCTCCAAGGTCGATGTATTGAACCATTTTTCCGAAACGTTCTTTGACTCCCCATGCCAATTCACACAGATTTTGTGCGGCTATGGTGTATGCTCCGGGCGACAGCATAAAAGTACCTATATGGCAGTGTATTCCAACCAAATCAAGGTTGTCTGAATTAACAATGCGTGTAAGTGCATTCCAGGCCTGTCCGTTTTCGAAGTTAAATCCGAACCTGTCCCATTTGGGGTAAATACCTGTATCCATATTCACCCGAATTGCCACACGCGGGCGAATATGATGTTCCTCACTCAATCGGATAAGACTGTATAATTCGTCGTAATGATCGATGTGTATCAACGACCCGTTTTTTGTTGCCTGAATTAACTCTTCATCCTTTTTATCAGGACCGTTGAAAATAATTTTATTTCCGGGAACTCCGTTTCCGAGTGCTTTGTTGTATTCGAAACCTGAAACCACTTCAGCCCACGAACCTTCCTGATGGAAAATGCGACAAATAGCGTTGTTGTAGTTGGTTTTATACGACCACGCAAATTGTACTTTCGGGTAACGTGTTTTGAAAATCCGCACAGCATTCTGATAAGTCCGACGAATTTGCTTCTCCGAAATCACAAACAGTGGCGACCCGTACTCATTCATCAAACCTTTTACTGACACACCGTCGATGTGTGAAACAGGCTCATTTTCCGACTTTGTTCCAAATTTATTCATTAATCCGGCATTCATTTTAATAATAAATGGCCGCTCATATCTTATTTTTTCCATAACTTCTTCAGATTTTAAATCGTAAATGATTAGAGTTCCCCGTTTCCTGATATTTTCTGAAACTCACGTATATCGGTTATTAAATCCCATGCATAACGAACAAAGATTTTTCCTACTTCATATTCGGTGAAGGGTTCCGCTTTCTGTCCCAAAGCCAGTTTCACCAAACTGGCAGGCTGATTTTGTCCTGCTGCTGCTGTAAGGTATATCCAGGCCGGAAAACGTGGATTCACCTCCATTATGTACGGTTTTCCGTCGTTGCTGAGCATTACTTCCAGTTCGCAGCCGCCACGCCATTTGGTAGCTTTTATAAATTTCCGGGCTAACGCTATGTAGTTTTCGTCGTCGAGTGTAATTCCCGCCCATGCTTTGCCCTTATCGGTAATATACAACTTACGCATGGGTATCACGCTGATGGTATTTCCCTCACCATCACCCAACGCTGCTATATTTATTTCAGTACCCTTTAT
>JAYRXP010000319.1:0-2256 GCA_041917395.1 Paludibacter sp. | reverse complement strand
TGATGCTGAAGTCCTTCACCTGCCAGCGTTGTACGTCCTGCCGTTCCGCCCACCAAAAATCCTTTCGCCTGCATATCGGCTGCCGCCCATACCAAGTCGCCAATGCGCTGCAAACCAAACATGGAATAATAGACAAAAAACGGCATCATATTCAGTCCGTGAGTAGCATAAGCTGTTCCGGCACTGATAAACGACGACATAGAACCGGCCTCAGTGATTCCTTCTTCCAGAATTTGTCCGTTTTTGGCTTCTTTGTAATACAAAAGCTGCTCTTTGTCAACCGGTTCGTAAAGCTGACCAACGTGCGAATAAATACCATTGGCGCGGAACAACGATTCCATACCAAATGTACGTGCTTCGTCGGGCACAATGGGCACTATTAGTTTACCTATTTCTTTGTCTTTTAACAATTTATTCAGAATACGCACAAAAGCCATAGTGGTCGAAAGTTCACGTCCTTCCGAACTTTGATAAAACTCGGCAAACACTTCTTCGGGTGGTGTTTTTATCGGACGTACATCTACGCGACGCTCCGGTACAGATCCTCCCAATGCTTCGCGACGTTTTTTCAGATACTGAATTTCGGGCGAATCTTCGGGCAGTTTATAAAACGGCGCTTTCACCACTTCTTCGTCCGAAAGCGGAATCCCGAAACGTGTACGGAATTCTTTTAACTCCTCTTCGTTCAGTTTTTTCTGCGAATGCGTGATATTTTTACCTTCACCACTTTCGCCCAAGCCGTAACCTTTTATGGTATTTGCCAGAATAACAGTGGGTTGTCCTTTGTGATTTACGGCTGCATTAAATGCTGTATATACTTTTTCGGGGTCGTGACCACCACGTTTCATCTTGCGGATTTGCTCGTCGGTCAGATGACTAACCATTTCTTCCAATTCAGGATCTACTCCAAAAAACTCTTTACGAACATAGCCACCGTCGGCAATGGAGAATTTTTGCGACTGTCCGTCTACAATTTCGCCCATGCGTTTTACTAATTTTCCTTTGTGATCTTTTTCAATCAGTTCGTCCCATTCGCCACCCCAGAGTACTTTAATAACGTTCCATCCTGCCCCGCGAAAAACAGCTTCCAGTTCCTGCACAATTTTTCCGTTACCACGTACAGGGCCGTCTAAACGTTGAAGGTTACAGTTAATTACAAAAATAAGATTGTCTAATTTCTCACGCGAAGCCAATGTTATTGCGCCCAGTGCTTCCGGCTCGTCGGTTTCACCATCGCCCAGAAAAGCCCATACTTTTTGACCTGCCGTTTCTTTCAGTCCGCGATCTTCGAGATAACGGTTGAAACGTGCCTGATAAATGGCCATAATCGGGCCCAGACCCATTGATACAGTAGGAAATTCCCAAAAATCTGGCATTAACCAGGGATGTGGATACGACGAAACTCCACCATTCGGGTTCAGTTCGCGACGGAAATTGCAGATATTATCCTGCGATAACCTACCTTCGAGAAAGGCACGCGCATAAATTCCGGGGGTGGAATGTCCCTGAAAATAAATCTGATCACCGCCATTTGGTGCATTTTTACCTTTGAAAAAGTGGTTGAAACCAACTTCGAGCAGTGTAGCCACCGAAGCATAAGTTGAAATATGTCCGCCAATGCCATTTTCGTTCTTATTGGCTTTTACCACCATCGCCATGGCATTCCAGCGGATAATACTTTTAATTTTGCGCTCAATCTCGCGGTTTCCGGGATACGGAACCTGTTTACTTCGCGAAAAAGTGTTGATATAAGGGGTGTTAGCCGTAAATGGCAACTCGACACCGGCCTTGTGTGCGCGTACCTGCAACTGACGCAGTAATTCAACGACGCGTTCGGGTCCCCATTGTTGCATTACATAATCGAGAGAGTAAAACCACTCCTCGTTTTCTAATTCTTCAATATCTTTTGGTATTGCTTTATTATTTGTACTCATGAAATAAAATGTTATGTTTTTGTACCCGTTAAACAAATCCGTTTTGAATAAGTTTTTAGTTGAAATTGATACAAATTGAAATTTAACACAGTAAAATGTGCAATTGCCTGACATATAAAAACTTAGCCGATTCTTAAAAAATCTTATTTTGCAATGTCTACATTGCATTAAAATGGCATCTATTTGTTTGTCTGTGTTTTATGATATCAATATCAACTTTATTAATAACACTATAGATAAACTCACTCAATAAACAAATACGAATGATGGTTGTTTGTGTAGTTGAAAATTAAGATTTATGTTAGAAAACCGTATTGACCGC
>JAYRXP010000318.1:0-1832 GCA_041917395.1 Paludibacter sp. | reverse complement strand
GAAACACACAAATCCAACTCAAGCGTGGTAACTTCTTTTATATCAATTGCATATTTCATGGCTTCGATCGTGTTTTCGGGCATTATTCCCCTACCACCACGGTGAGCCTGAAACGATTGTGCCGACAGCATACAAAAACTAATCAATCCGGGCACAAGGATTTTCAAATATTTCAACAATTGTTTTTTCATGTGTTTAGAATTTGATTTTTAACTGTCACATGGACGTTTCATCTTATTTTATTCAGGTTTCAAAGCTTCAATTTTAGAATTTCTAAAATCTTTAAATCGATAAAACGTAAAGAAATTAGCATCGTGCTGACGCATTGGCAGACCTCTTTCTTCCTCGAAAGCTGTTCGGGTAACAGCTATAATGTCGTTTCCATCAAATTGCCAGTCGGTGTACTGAAAACCATAGAAGAACGGATTATCCGCACTTATTAAAGTATCTTTCACGTTCCATGTTCTCAAATCGTCGGAATACATCAGCACCACACGATTGCGCAACAAACTGGCATGAACTCCGGTTTTGTATTTTCCACTGTGCGTTTTAGTTCTGTCTTCGTTGAATTCGGCATTTGAAATTGTCCAGTATTTATTGCTTACGGGGTCGAACCTTATCGTGAATTTTTTACCTCCACCCGGAAAGCGAATAATGTCTTTTTCGGGATCGAAACTTAATTTGTCAACACCGGAAACATGAGCCAGAGCCGCAAAACCACCTTCCTTTAACTCGTCCACTCTAAGCATATTTACTATCGAACCACTTTTATCGACCACCACATTTCCTTCGAGCCATTGTTTAAAGTCGTGATTTTCTTTCAGTTTTGCAGGAACGTCGAAAGAAAGCTCGTTTGTAACCGTCCAACTGGAAGCATTCAGCAAATCGGCATCTACCGGAGCTGACATTACCAACGCCCGCTTGTTTTTGCCCGCTTCCGTTTCGCAATTTTCCATTGCCCTCCAGATTCGCCCGTTTTGGACAACCGCAGGGACTGGGGCTGAATGATAGTAACCACCGGTAAGCAATAATCCGTTAGATGCATTTTCGGGCGTAGTCCAGGTTTTGCCATTATCAGTCGATTTAGAAATGACTGCATCTTTGTAGCCTTTGTTTGTTCCCATAAGATATAGTTCGCCTTTGTGAACAAACAAGTTACAGAAAGTCATAACGACGCTGTTGTTTGACTGAACCTGCCAGGTTTTACCTTTGTCAGTCGAAATAAAAAACGAAACTCCTCCTTTATCTCCTTTATTACGAAGAGCTCCAGAGCAGGAAGCCAGGTAATCGCCATTAGGTAAAATTACCACACTCGGATTGGTTATGTATAAGTGTTTAATATCCTGCGATTTGGTAATGACCGTTCCGGGTACCCGCAATGGATTGTCCACTTTCAGGTTCTCACCAAAGACAATAGTTGGAGCCACAAGACCATTCGCCAGCGGTTTGGGTAGTTCCAGCCATTGATTGGGCGTGGAGTATTGTGTAGTGTATATATAATAATTCCGTGCAGAACTTATTGACAAAGAATCGCCGGTGAATTTCCATCTGTTATTTTCAGGCATTTTGTAATGTAGTCCGATTGTAATTTTTGTTTCTGAGTTACATTTTATCCTGTTTACTCCCTGGTTTTCAATCAGGCTCACAGCATATTTTTTATTGATAATTGCAGCCGGAAGCGCTTTACCAAACTTGAATTCAACTTGCAAATGCAACTTTTAGTCGACGGAGAATAAGTGAGAAACAACAATTATTTTTTCAGAGAGGAAAGAGAGAAAATATCCCTCTTTCGCTCTGCTGAATGGATAAAGTTAACTATCTTTGCTTTGATT
>JAYRXP010000317.1:0-2337 GCA_041917395.1 Paludibacter sp. | reverse complement strand
GATGCTCCTATTTTGGTGATTCATGGAGAAAAAGATTACCGCATACTGGCTTCGCAGGGCATGGCAGCATTTAATGCCGCTGTTTTGCGTGGCGTTCCGGCCGAAATGCTAATCTTCCCCGACGAAAACCACTGGGTGCTCAAACCTCAAAACGGCATTTTGTGGCAACGCACCTTTGCCGAATGGCTGGATAAATGGCTGAAATGAACATTCTGTGCATAAAATTCATTACTTTTGCATAGCATTGTAATTTATATCAGGATGAGGTTATTTTTAAAATTTTCAGGAATAGGTTTTATTGTACTGGCTTTATTTTTCTCAGCTACTACTTTTGCCCAAAACAATCAGGAGGAAAATAAACATGAAATTACGCTTTACATAATGCCATCCATGCATCCGCTTGACTGGAGTAGCCCGGCGAGTTTGTACAAAAGCATGAAGGAATGTTACCTGAAAACCATTGGCTTACCCGACAACTATTTGCTTGGTCACATGACTGTCCGCCTGGAATCGCCCATACTCGAAAAACCGCTCGTAATAGCTCAGACTTCGGGTAGCGTTCAGGAAAAAACCGATTTGGTGTTGAAAAAAAAGGTAGGATTTGGCATTATGGGAGCTGCTCTTACGGGTCGTATTGAGTCGGAAAAAGAGATTGAACATAAACTAAAAGTGTACGCCCGGCGCCAGAAACTTGCTTTTCTGAAATACAGAATTAACGAAAAAGCCATGAAGCGCGTCGTAACATTTATCGATCAATACAAGCAAAAGATAAACGATAAAAATGCTGCCTGCGACTTTTACGGTGGTGCTTTTTGGCCACGTTACAAATACGAGGGTGGCGGTTGCTCTACTTTTGGAATAGCCTTGCTCGACCTGATAAATGCACTGACACCAGATGCCGAAAAATGGAAAATGGAATTAAAAATTCCATCAAAACTTATAGGAGGGGAGTTTTTTGACGGACGAAAAGTAAAGAATACAACTATCAAACGCGCAAAAAAATGGCACGAAGGAGATGGAAAACTGAACGAAGACTATGTAAAGTATCTGGCCTACGAACCCAGTATTATGTTTAACTGGATAGTTGAGAACAAAGAAAATAAAGATAGTAGTTATGTCTATACTGAGGAAAATGGCGTTCCGGGTTTGATTATTGACAAGCAGGATGCCACTTTCGATGAAAATGAGCCCCTGTTTATCGACCGACCTGAGCCAAACCGATTTATAGAAGTATATTACAAAAAAATAGGACTTTAATTTGCCCTTCGGGCGTTATAAACCTTGTGTTAGTGGTACTTCGCATGTTATTAATTTCATGTTATTAGTGCTTCGCACGTTATTTGCTCTACGAGCGTTATTAGGTTTTGCTGTTATTTGGCCCTGCCTCTGCCTGCGCAGATAAATACAGTAGGCAGAGGTTCGCCGTTATTAATTGTTATTATTTTCGATTTTCTCATTTTTACATTAGCAAATTGGCACATTAACATATTGGCACATTAGCAAATTAGCTTTATGAGAACACTTACATTAATATTTTTATCACTAATGAGCATTTTAAATGTAAATTCGCAGGAAAACCTGACGTTTCAACTTCCACCCGAATCTATTCTACAACTGGCTGACTACCAGCGTCCACCACAGGTAACAATGAACGCCCAAAAAACATACATGTTGCTGAGTTACCGGCCAACCTACAAAACGCTGGAAGATCTGAATCAACAGGAAATTAGTCTGGCAGGTTTACGCGTGAATCCGGTTACAAATATCAGTTCGTCGATGAACTATATCAACGCATTAAAAATGCGGAAATTGACCGAAAAAGAGCCTATGAATTTTTCAGGATTAACCGACAACATGCGTATTGCCAATGTGGTATGGTCGCCCGACGAAACAAAAATAGCATTTACCAACACCACCGCCACAGGCGTTGAGCTCTGGGTGGCCGAATTTGCTACTGCCACAGCCACCAAACTAACCGACGCCACCCTCAATGCAAATATCGGAAACCCGATAAACTGGTTTCGCGATAGTAAAAGCTTATTGGTGCGCATGCTGCCCGCTAACCGCCCGGCTTTAATTGATTCGAAAAAATCATTGCCGGCAGGACCCATTATTTCGATAAGCGACGGTTCGAAATCGCAAAACCGAACCTATCAGGACATGCTTAAAAATCCGACCGATGAAGCCAACTTTGTAACACTCACTACTGCCGAATTGTACCGGATAACGCTCGATGGCACAAAAACACTCTTTAAAGGAGCCGATATGTATCTGGATGAAAACATATCGCCTGACGGAAACTACGTGCTGATTACCACCATGCGCAAGCCTTTTTCG
>JAYRXP010000316.1:0-1875 GCA_041917395.1 Paludibacter sp. | reverse complement strand
TAGTTAGTGTTTTATGTTGTTTTTCCGATATTCGATAGGAGCACAGCCAAACAAATCTTTAAAACACTTGTTGAAATAGCGCGGACTGCTAAATCCTAAATCGTAGGCAATCTCACTTACATTTAGTTCCATATTGTTTGCCAACATTATTGCCGCTTTTTTTAATCGGATATTCGAAATAAAATTATTGGGAGTTAATCCCGTGATTCCTCTTAACTTATTGAAGAGCGATGTTCGTCCCAAAGCCATTTCGGCGGCAAAAGTATCGACATTAAATTCGGAATTGTCGATATTGGCTTCAATAATTGTTGTTGCTTTGGTAATAAATTCGCGGTCAATTTCGGTTGTAGCTATTTGCTGATTCGAGAACTCAGGTTGTTGAATAAATTTCTTTTGTAATATTTTTCGACTATTTACTAAATTATTGCATCGAATTACAAGTAATTTTACATCAAACGGTTTCGTAATATAATCGTCGGCACCAATGCGTAATCCTTCGAATTTATGCTCTACGGCAGTCTTGGCTGTCAAGAGTACTACCGGAATATGGCAAATATCGAAGTTGTTTTTTATTTTGGTGCATAGCTCTATCCCCGACATACGAGGCATCATAATGTCACTTATTACAATATCGGGCATAAATTCTCTTACTTTGTTGAGTCCATCAACTCCATCAATTGCAATCTCTACCTCATAAATTGGAGCAAATATATCGCTCAGTAATAGCCGAACATCTTCATTATCCTCAACTATTAATAGTTTGAGTTTTTCGCTTCCGGCTTCTTGTTGCGATTGTTTTATTTCGTCAATAAAATCCGAATCCAATGTTTTGCCATCGTAATTGAGAATTTCCTGTTTCGTTTCGAGTCGAATTACATCTTCGGCATAATGTGCTTCTCCTTTTTTAAGTATTACTTTAAATGTTGTGCCCTGACTTACTTCACTTTCAACTTTTATTAAACCTCCGTGTGCTTCAATAATTCCTTTGGATAAGGCAAGTCCTATTCCTGTTCCGGGTATTCCTCCCATTGAATCTGCTTGATAAAAACGTTCGAATACATACTCAATTTTGTCAGGAAGAATGCCTTGTCCTGTATCAGTTACTGCAAAAACGACATCTTCATTGTTTTCTTCAACAGATATTGTAATATTTCCACCATTTGGAGTGAATTTAAAGGCATTCGAAAGCAAGTTGTTAATTACTTTATGCATCTGCTCCACGTCAATCCATAGTGTGATATTGTCGTTTTTTCTGTTAAAATTAAACGTAATATTATTGTTCAGTGCATATTCTCTGAATGTTACAAAAACTTCTTTCAGAAAATCAACGAGGTTTATTTGAGATATTTTCAGTTTCAAATGTCCTTGCTCTTGCTTTCTGAAGTCTAACAATTCATTTATTAACCCGTTCAGATTAGACGCATTTTTATGAATATTCAGAATTTTTTTATACGAAGACGGATGTATGCTGTGCGATTGAAGCAAATTTTCGGTTTGTCCTAGAATCAATGTAATAGGCGTTCTAAACTCATGTGATATGTTGGTGAAAAATTTGAGCTTGCTTTGTATCAATTCTTCGTTTTTTTCTTTTTCCCGTTTTTCAAATTCGAGCGATGTTCGGAGAAAGAAACGGGTTTTCACCTCTTTTATAGCCCAAAATAATAGTCCACCAATGGCCAATACATACAGCAAATAGGCTAATAGTGTTCTGTAAAAAGGAGCTAAAACTATTATTGATAATGATTTAACTTTATCAGGGAAATCTTTCGAGCGAACTTCCAACTCGTAGCTGCCCGGGCTTAAATTGGTGTAAGTTATCATTCGTCCGAACCGGGCATCTAACCATTTCGATTCGTATCCTTTGAGTCGATATTG
>JAYRXP010000315.1:0-5697 GCA_041917395.1 Paludibacter sp. | reverse complement strand
TTCTTCGAAATTGATAATGCATCTTTTCCGGTTGCATTTATATCCATGTCAATTTTTCCCTCGGTTTTGGTAGTACCCTGCTGGTAAACCACCGTAAGTATAAATCTGTTGATAAAATAGGTTACACCCAATGAAATGCTGTCGGCGTTGTAGGTCGATTTAAAACCATCGGAAACAGTTCCGAAAGCAGTTTTCAACCCGGTGCTCATCTTTTGCGGATTGAGGTTCCACACTTTTATGCTGTTCATGGCGTAGGTGGCAAGGTCGCCGGCACCTGTTAGTTTGAAGTCCGGATTTTCGACACTTACCAATGCCGAACTGTCTGCATTCAACTTAAATTCCTGAAATGAAACGCCTTCAATTTCGACTGCACTCTGAAATCGCAATCCCTGATTTGTAACGATAAACGGAATGGGGGTAGTGGCGGTAACACCTTCTTTCCGCATAACAAAAATATGTTTGTAGCCTTCGGTAAACGAATAAGCACTGCCTTTTACGGTCATGCTGAGTTTGGGTGAATTGGCGGCAAACAAAAGTTTACCGGTGTTTGCTATCGATTGCAGATGCGAAACCCAGTTTGTGTTATCCGGAAGTTTGGTCAGCACTATTATCGATTTGTGTTTTTTGCCCTGAACAATCATTTTATCACCGTCATTTTTCAACACAATAAATTCATAATCGCCCTCTAAACCAAACCCATCGGGATTTTCGGGGTTCGAGAAACGATGTAATACTTTGTTGAATGTATTGAACGTAAGTACCGGTCCGTAATCGGCAATCATTTCGAAAAGGCAGGAATCCTGCTCGTAGAGCTGGTTTGGGGTAAGTTCGCTCTGTGATGCAATGACAGCCATTCCATCTGTGCGGAATTTTACCAAAAGCATATAACCGGCACTGCCCGGGTTAGCAAAATAGGTCATTTCCCAGCCATTACCTGCTCCGGTCAGGGTGTTGTAATTATCAGTCAGAGCTTTGTTCAGGCGCTCTGCCGGCGACAGGTCGAAAATATCCCTTTCTTCGTACCGGCAACTGCTCAGAAGAACTAATAACAAGCTGAAAATATATATTTGTTTCATTTTGTAGATGTGCTAATGTGTTGATTTAATGATGTGCTAATGTGTTAATCCTGACTTTTTTACTCTAATCAATAACTTCATTAATCTTCGCTTCCCGTCTCATGATTTCGGCACGCAACGCGTCAATATCAATGTTCCACGAATCTTTCAGCCATTTACGGGCTATGCCTAATTTTTGCAGAATAACTGCTTCGCCATTAATGCCGTCGTCGGGCAATACCTTTCCTTCGTAGTCCTCGCCGGGTTTTGAAGCCATAAGCAGGATATTATTCCATTGTGCATCGGTTTTCACGAGGTAGTTTGCTATAATTTCCACAAAGTCTTCGCGGTTTTGACTGGCTGCGTAAGGCGATACAAATCCTTTGCTGGCAGCCTCAGAATCGGTTATATATTGCCAGCCGAGCGGGTTGTATTTTCCCTGCGAAATAAGCCCGAACTCCACCGGATAGTTGCGTTTTTGATGCAGGATATGTGCAAACTCGTGATGCATGGTTTTGAAATAAAATTCGTTCATCATTTCCACATCATTTGCATTCAGCGCATTGCAGTTGTAAAGTGTAACCTTCAGACCGCCCTCGGCTGTTCCCAGCAACATGGTTCCCGAAATAGGATTATAAGCAGGCGAGCCGATAAGATGGATAATGCGTGGACCGTTTTCCTTCAGGAATTCGGGACTCACAATAGTTCCGTAAACATCGAACCAAAGGTATTTTACCAGCTTGGCAATTTTTTGAGCCTGACTTAACGAAGCCGGAACCAGATTGTATTCCTGATTGGATCCAACATCCTGCATTCGGTATCTGAAATCCAGATTGTAAGGTTCCAGATAGGCTTCGCGCAACCAATTGTCGAATGCGGTGTAAGCTGCGTTGTTATCGGTAGTGGTTGACGTGTCGAAAATTGAATCCGTGAATTCATCTTCGGTAGTACAGGCACTCATAATTGTGAGAAACAGTGCAATCAGCAGGTATTTATTTTGACGGATAAGCATAGTTTAATTTGATAAATGTTTAGTTGATACGTTTATAGTTATTGTTCGAAACGAAACTCCGGATGCCCGGATTGGGTTCGATACCGGCACTTATTACCTCCTGCGGTATCTGAATAGCTCTTCGGCTGTCGTTGTAAGTCAGTTTTGTTGTTCCCGAACCTCCGATGTTATGTTCAATTTCGATGCCGTAGCGTTTTATGTCGAACCAGCGCAGTCCATCAAACATGGTTTCGATGCGGCGAAAATGCAGTACACAATTTATCAGTGGTCGCTGATTTGCCGAAACTGTGAAGCCGGAACTTATTTTCTCGCTGTTGAGTGTTTTTACAAACAAACTGTTTCCTGCTGTGTAAAATCCGCGAATAACCTGCTCGGTGAGTGCGTCGGGAACAAGGTGCGATTTATTCCAGCTTTGTAAATCGGCAACAGCTTCGGTATTTCTGTTCAGGTAAATAAGTGCCTCGGCACGACAAAGCAATGTTTCGTCGGTTGTAAATTCGGCACGTACCACGTGAGCGTAACCGATGCCTGCAATTTTGTCGGTGTATTCAAACATTTCGTACGATTTAGGGAAAAACACACCATAATCCTGCTCACCACTGATATATAATTTCCCATCAAAACAGGGCGGACTGACCGACCACGTAGGTCCTTTGCCATAAGTTGAACCATACATGGCTGCATCGTTGTGTCCGTAACGGGTACCGAAAATACGGTTGAATACCGAGTTGGTGGGCAATAATAACAGGTTGCATGCGTGTTGATTGTCGATATAGTCTGTGGCAATGGCCAGCGGATTATCGTAGTCTTTCAGCCAGTAGCGCAACAGGCTTTCAGGATTGCTGCCCAATACCTCATTTGCATAATTAACTACCTTTTCGTAGTCGCGCTTATACAGATAAAACCGTGTAGCAAAGGCTGCTGCTGCTTTTCGGTTAAAATGATATTTTGGAATCGTGTAAGCCATGTCCGAAATAAGCGGAAGCCCTTCCTCCAGATCCTTTTGTATTTTTGCATAGACCGATTGTACTGTTTCGCGATCGTATTTTCCCTGTACTACTGTTTCGGGCTCAGTGGCATAGGGAATTCCCAAATCCGATTTGCTGGCGGTTTCATCTTTGTAAGTCTGACAAAAAATATTAACCAGCAGAAAATGACTGTAAGCCCTGCACAGAAGCGCTTCTCCTTTCTGAGGATTCAGATTCAGGGTTGGTTGTTCTTTTTGTAATTTTTCAATCGCTTTCAGGGCATTGTTGGCCGAAGCAATTGCAGAATAGCAGGTTTCCCAAACGTAGGAAGGACTATCTTCGTCGGTCGAAGATGAGACGGCCGTCCAAGCAAAAATCTCATCGTGCATTCGGTTGAATGGAGCCAGATTTACCGCCAAAATAGCATTGTTGTCGACAAAATTATCCGAACTCAGTTCTGTAATTACCGAATAATTGGCATTTGGATAAGCCGACACCAAAAGCTGCGCAATCTTTGTTTGCGTATCTAACTGAGTCCGGTTATCGGGCAATGTGCTTAAAAAATCGCTACAGGATGTGCTAACTGTTAGCAGTATTATTCCGAATAGTATTTTATATGTTAGTTTCATATTTCAATTTTAAATTATAAACGAACTCTGAATTATTAAAGGCCTGCCCGAAGTGTAAATGTAATTTGTTTCGGCACTGGTGTCGACACACCACCACTGTTGAAAAACTCAGGATCCTGTCCGTTCAGCTTTCGGTCGGCATACAGAAGCAACAGGTTTGTTGCCTGAATTTTAAGTTGCAGATTCGATACTTTTAAAAACTGAATCCAGCTTCTGGGTAAATCGTAAGCCAGCGAAATTTCTTTTAAACGCACAAAGCCACCATCGGCTATGCGCTCGGTAGAGTAGTTGTAGGCATTGTAAGCGTATTTTAAGTATGGGTTTTCGTTGTACTGGCGAATGCCGGCAATAACAGGAATGGTCGTGTATTCCTCTTCGCCCGGAAGCACCCAACGGTTTTTGAATTCTTTTGGCATGGCATCGAGGTCGGAGTATTTTGCCGAAAAGAACGGATCAAGACGTACCTTATTTCCGAATGAATAGGTTATAAATACATTCAGCTTAAACCCTTTCCAACTCAACGAGTTACCCAGACTACCATTGATGGTAGGGTCGGTGGGCCCTTCGTATTTCAAAAAGTCGATATTTTTAAATTCCTGAAAGTCAATATCGGTGGATGTTACTTCGTTGTTCTGATTAATAAAGGTCGGAATTCCTTCGTTATTTAACCCCATAAACGGAATTGAAAACAAAGCACGTACAGGATAACCTTTTAGAGCATATCCCGAACCGGAAATGAGCTGAATTACATTGGAGCGCGCATCCAGTTCGGTGATCCGGTTGATGGCGTTCGAAAAAATAAAGTCCGAAGTCCAGCTAAAATCTTTCGTTTCAATATTTTTGGTGCTCAGCGTAAATTCCATGCCGTGCGAGGCCATCGAGGCCACATTGGCATATTTTGCAATTTTACCACCAACACCCTCCGTATAAATTAAACCAATCAGGTCGAAATTCTGACGCGTGTAAAAATCGGCTTCCACATTGATTCTGTTTTTGAGGAAACCGAGACTTGTGCCTACATTGAACTCGTGTTTCTTTTCGTAGGTTAGCTCACTGTTTTCGGGGTCTTCGATGTATATTGACGACTCCGATACGCTTGACGTTGGACGCCACGGTGTCTTGCTTTTGTACACAATTTGCGAATTGGTAACAAAGTCGGGACCGCGATCGGCGGTAAGCGAATACGATGTTTTAAGCGATGCGAATGAAAGAATGTTTCCAAGGGTAGGTTTAAACCATTCTTCTTCGTGTGCCAGCCAGGCGCCGGATATGTTCCACGTCGGGAGCCAGCGTGCCGAACGGGATTTGCCCAGTTTGTTCGAACCTTCGTATCGTACGGTACCGTTCATAGTGTATTTCCCTTTATACGAATAAGTTGCCGAGCTGAAAAATGCGACATTGCGCGTGAAAGTCGGAATATTGGTGTAATATTCGGAATTTTCTTCTTTACTCTGTTTGAAAACTTTGGGATCGAAGAATGGAATTCCACCATTTTCGTACTGAAATCCCCAGCCACGGAACCATGTCTTTTCGCGGTCGATGGCGCTTGTTTCCATTCCACCGAAATAGTTAATAATATGTGTGTCGTTAATCGAAGTGTTGTAGTTTAGCGACGCTCTGAAATCGATGCCACGCATACTGTAAGCTGTTCGGTTGTAAATTCCCCCAACAGGTAAAATACTTACAGGGGGATCGTTCGGGTTGGTCGGGTCGGTGTACAACAATGGGTTTCGTTCGGCAATGGTGGCGTCTTCGGGAAAAACACCGGCGCGATAAGCGTTTGCCTGATTGGAATTATCCTTAATATTATGTGTTTGTGTGGATGCCTGATATTTAATGGCCGCCAGTACGTTGGCTTCCAGCCCACGTTTAATTCTCCAGGTCAGGTCCGACTGAAATTTTAAGTCTGTAACGTTCAGGTCAATGTAGTTGTTGTTTAGTTCGTAGAAAATGTTGAACGGCGCATAATTGCGGGTGTAAAACTCTTTAGGGTCGAGTGTTCGCGATGTGTTTAGCGCAAAACTGTATGGATT
>JAYRXP010000314.1:0-3713 GCA_041917395.1 Paludibacter sp. | reverse complement strand
GACCTACCACGTGGTTTGCTGCTTCGGCAAAGTTAAGACAAATATGCGCCCAACGAAAAAAGAATTTTGCTTTTTGTGCTTTTTTTACAGGACTGTCGGCCCAGTTAAGTCCCATATATACAAATTTTTTGATGTAATAGTTGGTACGCGAGTTATTCGATTTTGCCAAACGGGCATCTTTTCCTCCTTCGTAATTTTCGAATGTGTACATTACGGTGGTGGTTCCTTCTTTTATGGCTTTTGCACCATTGTAAAAAATAGAGCTATAAAAGCGCGGATCGCGGTTGAGATATGGATTTTTGGGGTCGTATCCACCTCTGTTCAGCGGATCATCAATCGGATAACCGTTTTTCATAGGAAACGACTCCGCCAGTTCCTGAGTAGCTCCCATAGCTCCATCGCCCTGAAAACCACCGGGATAAAACATGCGCTCCATGGCTTCACTATTGTCGACATAACGTGAAGAGAAAATAATTCCCGGGAAATTAGGATTAAACCATTCCACTCTGTTTGTTTTAACAAACCCTCCGGCGATATTATCAACAGTAAGCTTGAAATCAATCACTTTTTTGGCGTAAACAGCAGCACTGTCCCAGCGGGCAATATTGTTCTCCTGATTGAATCTTGGACTTGCATAAGTCAGATACAGTTGCGATTTGAGCGCAAACATTGTAACTCTGTCCATGCGTCCCCAGTATTTGCTTCCGGCATAAATGCGGTCGGCTACAACCGGTACTAATGCATCGCGGTGTGCCAGAGGCAAATATTTGCTGGCAGAATCGGCATCGGCAATAATTTGGTTTACACAGTCATCGTACGAATTGCGGGCAAGATTAACTGTTTTTGTAGCATCGAGCGGTTCCAACACAATGGGGAAACCAAGCATTTCGCCATTCATACCTTTACCACCGAATTTTTGCAACAAATCCCACTGAAACCAGGCACGAAGAGCATATGCTTCGCCGTGTAAACGGGTACGAACCAAATCGTTGAAATGTGCATTGACCAGATAGCGGGTATTATAACCTTTGTTGTCTTTCAAAAAGGTATTGAGCAAATTAATTGCCTGATAATCACGAGTCCAGTAAGTGCCAAACATGTCCTGACCGGTGGTAAGTGTACCAACCGAAAGTTTCGAAATACTGTTGGTTGTACTGGTGTAAACCGCATTGTCGGTTGCACAATCGAGAATTGCTCCTTCGTTGTCGTTGTAGTTTTGTGGCATAAACTGATAACAGCGGTTCACCAAACCAGCCACTTTATCCTGATATTCCCAAATGTCATCGCCCGAAATATCGCCATTGGGATATGGCTCCAGAAAATCGGAACACGAACTAAATAATAATAACAGGAGTCCTGAAATTGCGAATTTTATATTTTTCATTTATCTGATATTTAAAAAGTTAGTTTAATACCACCTGTAATGTTCATAAACAAGGGGTAGGAAGTAACACCCGAATTGATTGATTCCGGATCAACATCTTTCACTTTCGTAATCGTATAAAGATTTGTACCGTTAACAAACAGCGTCATCTTGCGAATATTTACTTTCTGAAGTAGTTTTTCGGGAAAATGGTAAGCAAGTTGAACATCCTGAACTTTGAAGAAATCGCCTGCAGTTAGCCAGAAGTTGGACCCGCGGAAGTTGTTTTCAACTTTGTAGTATGTGAGCTTCGGATAAGCACCGGTTGTGATGTTGTTGCGTACAAATCCCGAATAGTTTCCGTCACCCCAACCATTCCAGAAGTAACTGCTCGTCATCGGTAAATCGTAAAATGCACGACCTGTTCCCATTACGTAAAGTTCAATTCCTTTGTATTTCAGATTTACATTCAGCGAATAAATCAAACGCGGAGCAGTATGACCAATCACCGAACGGTCGTTATCATCAATAACCTTGTCATTGTTCATGTCTTTGTATTTCAAATCGCCTGCATGAAGAACAGCATCGTAAAGCGAAGGAATTTCCAGCGCTTCGGCATCGGTTTCGTAACGACCAATATAAGTCAATCCCGTGTAGCTGTAAATCGACTTTCCTTTGAGCGACTGATAAGCATTGCGGTAGTTTGGCTCGTCCACTTTTTCGTAAAAAGCATCGAACGAGGTGGCATTAGCACCAATACTGTAGTCAAAATCACCAATCTTATCGCTGTATTTTACACTTGCTTCCACGCCTTTGTAACGAATCTGTTCAAAATTCTGTTTCGGAGTAGTTGAACCTAAGCCGATAACTGACGGAATAGAATTGGCAACCTGCGAAATGATACCATCGCGCAACTGATTGTAGTAATTAAAATCAAAATAGAGTTTATTGCCAAACATGGATGCGTCCAAACCAACATTGAATTCACGACGTTTTTCCCAACCTAAATCCGGATTGCCTCTGCGGGCAAGCGAAGTGCGTGGTACCGAAGTTTCGGTAGCGCTACCCAACCAACCTGAAGTAGATGGGCCGAAAGAGCCCGAAGTCGAGGTTGTGTAATTGTCGCGGTAATAAAACGGAGCCTGAAAATTGTCGTAACCAAGCACTCCGGTTTCGATACGAAGTTTCAGATAATCAATGAATTTCAACGATTTCATGAAATTTTCTTCGGAAATAACCCAGCTTGCACCCACTGTAGGAAACAGAGCATATCGGTTTTCCTTGATAAAACTATAGGTTCCGGCATAGTCAACAACTGCCTGTAAACTGTACTTGTTATCGTAATTCAACAATCCGCTCCAGATTAAACTGTGCTGACGCTGATCGTCGGTATAACCATCGCGGGTTGCTCTCGACATATTGTAAGTCAAAGTGTTAAGCAATCCGAGTTTGCCTATAGTTGCGTTGTGTTTAAATGTTTGCGAAACCACGAAGGTTTGAAAATAGTAGTCGTACAATTTTGATAAATCGGCCTGATCCACGCCATCGTGCACTTTGGTAAGTATTACCGAATCCTGTCCGCCGGAAGTGAGTGTCGGTGTTACGGTGTAAGCTGTGTAGTTTTCAACTTTCCCCTTACGTACCTGATTTAAAATATTAAATCCGAGATAAGTTTCAGAACTCAATCCTTTTACGATATGTGACATATCAAAATCGAAAGCGATATTGCTCGATCCGATACGAGCCTGCTCCGAACTGAATCCTTTCCCTGTAAGTTCTCCAATGGGATTGTTACCGTAATCGGCTGTTACTGCAAACCATGGTTTTTCGAGCAGAGGACTGTTGTTGGCATAAATCGGGAATGCAATCGGTTTGATGCGCGTGGCATCGACAATGGCATTGTTGAATGTAATATATTCATCGCCCGTACTGTAAACCGGGGATCGGCGAATACCCAACGCACCATAAATACCCAAACGTACTTTCAACTGGTCATTAATTTTAATATCCAGATTCGAACGGCTTACGATACGGTTGTAGTCGGCTTTGCTGCCTATTTTGAATAAGTCGCCCTCGTTGCTTATACCGAGGTAGCTGTAGTAGCGAATTCCTTCGTTTCCTCCCGATGCCGATAAATTCAGACGGTTGTAATCCATCGATTTTTTAAACATCTGGCCACTGAAGTTATTGCTTGGATAATACATATTGTAACCATCGTTGCTTTCGTATTTGGCAATAGCATCTTCGGTGTACAGAGTATTTAACCCACTGTTAGCTCTCGCCAGATTGTTAAGGCGCGCATAATCGGCTCCGTTTGTCCATGCCGGCATTCGATCGACCAGACTCGTTC
>JAYRXP010000313.1:0-2280 GCA_041917395.1 Paludibacter sp. | reverse complement strand
GTGTGTACAAAGTACTATAATTGCCGGCTTACCATTAGGTGTTCCATAGTATCGGGATGCAGGGTTATTTTTAAGCTGATAACAATCCTCTTTGTATTTTTTAATTACATAATCGTAGGCAATGGCGTAATTATAGGTAGGCATTGAATAATCTTTATAATTCTTTTTTAGAAAAGTCGTATCTGCCACATCACGGTTATGAACATGCATTATAATAAAGGCATCTGTTCTGTCCAATTCGGCTGTAGTATAAAGTGAATTGGTTGCCATTCTGTTGGCAGTGTGATAAATAGCCTCGCCTGAGACCGCCTTGTTAATTGGCTCAGCATTGAAGGTTTTACAACTTAGCTCAAACCAACCATTTTTTGGAATAGCAAATGAGGCTCCAACCAGCATAAAATGATGTTTATAACTTTGACTGGCAAAAATAGAGCACGTATAAAAAAATACGAGTAAGATGGATAGATGCTTTCTCATAGTGGTCTCAAAAACTACATTTTCTAATAATTAAATTTGAGAATCTAATTAATCATTTATGAACACTTAAATCAGTCAGAGGTCGGTTAGGATAAAGCACTGAATGGACTTTTTCAACGACAGTTGTTTGCGGTAAAGTAAATCCTGCTTTAAGTCTGATATCTTTAGAAGAAGAACCGATACGTACTTCATAATCACCTTTTTCGGCTACCCATGAAGATATATTTGTCCAAAACGATGCTAATGAACGGGCGTCAAGTTTAAATGTCAACTCCTGACTTTCTCCCGGTTTTAGCAAGCGGGTTTTCGCAAATCCTTTTAATTCCTGAACAGGTTTTTCTATTTCTACATTCGGAGCATGAAGATATAGCTCTACTGTTTCTTTCCCTTCCTTTTTACCAATGTTTTTTACGGTTACCTTTACTGTCAGTTCATTGTTGAATTCTTTGCTGCTTAGTTGAATATTAGAGTATTCAAACTGTGTGTAAGACAAGCCATACCCAAATTCATAAGCAATAGGTACTTTAAAACTATCGTAATAGCGGTAACCTACGTAAACACCTTCGTTGTAGAATGCATTGACAGGATCATTTGCCGGTTCTCCAGGAAATGTTTTGGCCGAAGGAACATCAGAATACGCCATGGGAAAACTCATGGATAATTTCCCGGAAGGATTCACTTTTCCGCTCAGAATGTCAACCATTGCATTAGCCCCTTCCTGTCCGGTTTGCCATGCCAACAGAATAGCGTCCGGATAATTGCGCCAATCTGCAGTAGATATAACTCCGCCAATATTGAGTATTACGATTACTCTTTTTTGAGCAGCATGAAATGCCTCAGAAACCCGGCGTATCAATTCCTTCTCAGTAGCTGACAATGAAAAATTAGCAACGGTACGGTCATTGTATTCGCCTGCATTTCGTCCGATAGTGATAATTCCTAAATCGGCATTTTTTACCTGAGCTTTTATTTGCTCTGTTGATAAAGCCAGCTCTTCCTGATAATCTACAACAAATTTCCGTTTATCTTCTTTGACCGTATTAGTAACAGAATCAATAAAATACTGGTAAATAGCCAATAACGGTTGAACGACTTTAAAGCCATTGCTTTCTAAACTTTCGTTTATATTTGTTGCCGATTTGTAGTTCACCTCTCCACTTCCTGTTCCACCTGCAATGTATCGATAGGATGTTTTTCCGAACAATGCAATTCGTTTGACATTCTGGAACGGCAAGGTATTTTTATCGTTTTTGAGCAAAACCATTCCTTCACTTGCTGCATTTCGGGAAAGAATAGCATGTGAAACCAAATCGGGTTTGTTCGAAAATTGATAGCCTTTAAAACGTGGTGTTTTTGTAATGAAAGTCAATATCCGCACTAAATTCTGATCAAGGACTTTTTCATCAATGATTTTATTCTTAACTGCTCTGATCAACTCTTCGCGTTGGACACATCCGGGCATCAGCAAATCATTGCCGGCAATCATTTGTGCCACAGCATCCCGACCTCCAAACCAATCAGACATTACTAAACCTTTGAATTTCCATTCATCACGAAGTATCGTATTAATCAAATCGTAACTCTCGGAAGTATAAACTCCGTTTAACCGGTTATAGGAACTCATAATTGTCCATGGTTGCGATTCCTTCACCACTATTTCAAAGCCTCTCAGGTAAATTTCACGCAAAGCGCGTTGACTCACCACCGCATTAATGGTTGCTCTGTTTGTTTCGATATTATTAACTGCAAAATGCTTGAGCGAAGTTGCGACATCATTTGACTGAATTCCACGAACCATGGCAG
>JAYRXP010000312.1:0-5636 GCA_041917395.1 Paludibacter sp. | reverse complement strand
GTGGAATTTACGCTTCTGTTTTCGGACTTATATTTGCCATTACGGGTTTGGTTTGGGGCTTTCAGTGGTTCGCTCAGGGTTACTACAAACTTGTTGGTGGCGAAAAATCACTGACATACACAGAAGTAGTTTCACAAAGCCAACAGCCCGACAGCGTTGTAGCCGGTTTACCCGCCGTGGATCGAATTTGGTTACAAATGCAACAGGAATATCCTAATGCCGGATACATCGAAGTTCATCCGCCGCACAACGACAGTGTGGCATTGGCTGTTCACGCCACACAAGCCGATGGTAAATACTGGAAAACGGATAATCGCTATTTCGACCAACACACTTTACAGGAAATTGAAGTAGATAATATTTACGGCAGATTTAATGATGCCACTGCTGCCGATAAACTTTTCCGCATGAATTATGAAATTCACACCGGAGCTATTTTTGGATTGCCGGGCAAGATATTCGCTTTTTTGATGAGCCTGTTTATTGCCAGTTTGCCTGTAACAGGGGTAATTATTTGGTGGAAAAAAAGGAAGAAGAGAAAATTACATTGATTTAATTGGTGATTTCAATCCTAATTCTATTACTTCCAGATTCAGTATCTTCTCGCCATCAATTTCGAAGCGAATAAGCGTTTGTACTTTATGAAAACCATACTTTCCGGCAGCTCCGGGATTGATATAGAGCAAATCGAGTGTTCTGTCATACTGCACTTTGAGTATATGTGAATGTCCGCAAACGAGCAATTTGGGTGGTTGACGGTATAAATCGGGTTTAATTATCGGGTCGTATTTCCCGGGATAGCCGCCAATGTGGGTAAGCCATACTTTTACACCTTCGCACATAAAACGGTTATGTTGTGGCCAGTCTCGTCGAATCTCGTGGCTGTCGATATTACCCCAAACAGCACGCAGCGGTTTGAATTCTTGTAGTTTATTAACCACTTCTGTGGAGCCAATATCTCCGGCATGCCACACTTCATCGCAGTTTGCAAAGTGTTCAAAAACACGTTCATCGAGCATGCCGTGGGTATCGGAAAGTAAACCAATTCGGGTCATTATTTAAAGGTAGAAGTCAGAACCAACGGTCAGCGACCGAAGGGAGATAAATTAGAAATTGAGAAAAAGAACCTTACTGTGAGAAACTCAAAATATTATACTTATATTCCCTTTTCAAATGCCAGCATTTTCTTTTTAACTTCGAGTCCCCAGCGATAGCCGCCAAGCGTTCCATCGGTACGAATGACCCTATGACAGGGAACAAGATAGGCTACTGGATTTGCCCCTACAGCTGTCCCAACGGCACGTACGGCTTTTGGTTTGCCAATCTTTTCGGCTATGTCGGCATAGGTAGTTGTTGTGTTAGCCGGAATATCAAGCAAGGCCTCCCATACTTTTTGCTGAAACTCTGTTCCTTCAAGTTGTAAGTGTGGTCGCTCATTTTTTTCGAAAATTTGTTGTGCAAGATCAACTGCTTTACGGTCGTCTTGTATGAGCTTATTGCCTTTGAATTTCTCGGCAAAAAGCTCCATTTCATACTCGGCATTATCGAAAAACGACAACTGACAAATTTTATTATCAATCCATGCTATAAAACAATGTCCGAAAGGACTTTTTGCAAAACCATACGAAATTTCAATTCCTGCCATACTCATAAAATACTTTTGCTGCAAATATACGCCTTTATTTTGACATTTTTTATTTCACATCAAAACTAATCTATATGTGTGGAAGTTAGATGCTTTTTAAATATTTTCTAAACTTTGAGCTGTGGAATGCTGTTAATTATTCTGTAATATGAAATTTTCACCTTTCAATCAGCAATAAATGCAGCACACAGCTTTGTTTTGGTTTCGTCGCGATTTACGTTTGGAAGATAACGCCGGTTTATTTCATGCGTTGGGAAGCGGATTGCAGGTTATTCCTGTTTTTGTTTTTGATACCGGTATTTTAACGCAATTGCCAGAAAAGAAAGATAAACGGGTGGATTTAATTCATCAGCGCATTTCAACCCTGCATTGCGAACTTCAAAAATATGGTTCCGGTTTATTGGTGAAATATGGCAGACCTGAGGAGATTTTGCCCGTTGTTTGCGAGCAATTCAATGTCTCACAATTTTTTTGTAACGAGGATTATGAACCACAGGCCATTCTTCGCGATCAGGACGTAAAAGAAAAGGTTGAAACCCAAAATGTTGCATTTCACAGTTTTAAAGATCAGGTCATTTTTGCAAAAAACGAAGTTTTGAAGCCGGATGGCAAGCCTTACACGGTTTTTACGCCTTATTCCAATAAATGGAAATCGCTGTTGCGTGAAACTCCGATACCGGCGTATAATTCGGAATCGCTAACTGATAATTTTTATAAATCAGACAAATTCACAATCCCAACACTCGCTGAAATTGGTTTCGAAGCAACAGGTATTATGTGGAATTTACCAGTTATATCTGATGATGTTTTGAAAAACTATCCAGAAACCCGCAATTTTCCGGCAATTGAAAATGGCACATCACATCTGAGCGTTCATCTTCGATTTGGTATCGTAAGTGTTCGAAAAATGGTTCAAAAGGCCTTAGAAACTAACGAGCAATTTCTCAACGAATTAATATGGCGGGAGTTTTTTATGATGATTTTGTATCATTTTCCGCGTGTAGTGAGTCAATCGTTTAAACCGCAGTACGATGAAATAAAGTGGCGGAATAATGAAACGGAATTTGCAAAATGGTGCGAAGGAAAAACGGGTTACCCACTTGTGGATGCCGGCATGCGTGAACTGAATGCTACTGGACTGATGCACAATCGTCTGCGCATGGTCGTTGCTTCGTTTTTGGTGAAGCATTTACTCATCGACTGGCGTTGGGGCGAAGCGTATTTTGCACAAAAACTCCTTGATTACGACCTTTCGGCGAATAATGGTAACTGGCAGTGGGCAGCAGGATGTGGATGCGATGCAGCGCCTTACTTTCGGGTTTTTAACCCAACGGAACAGGCTAAGAAATTTGATACCAATCTCAAATATATTCGTCGTTGGGTTCCTGAATTCGACCAGCTTGCGTATCCGGTGCCTATAGTGGAGCATGCTTTCGCCCGAAATCGTAT
This sequence comes from Paludibacter sp., assembly GCA_041917395.1. GTDB lineage: Bacteria > Bacteroidota > Bacteroidia > Bacteroidales > Paludibacteraceae > Paludibacter. The sequence goes on along the minus strand of JAYRXP010000312.1, from coordinate 2,542 downwards.
ACTGGAAGTATTTAAGAATGCTTTGAGCTAAGCACGATAAAATAAATTCAGTTTTTTTGCTATAATTCATTGTTCATTTGTAAAAAATGAGTACTTTTGCAGTCCAATTTTAGCGTAATCTCTGGCAGAATAGCGAGAAGTCTGTGAATATTGCGCATTAATTACTTAAAAAAGAGCAAAATGGACTTAATTAAAATTGCTGAACAAGCATTTCTTGTTGAGAAAACGCACCCCGAATTTAAAGCCGGTGACACTGTAACAGTAGCTTACCGTATTATTGAGGGTAACAAAGAGCGTATTCAGGAATATCGTGGCGATGTTATCAAAATCGTTGGTCACGAAAACAAAAAACGTTTTACTGTTCGTAAAATTTCAGGTAACGTAGGTGTAGAGCGTATTTTTCCGCTCGATTCTCCGTTTATCGAAAGCATTACAGTAAACAAACGCGGTAAAGTACGTCGTGCTAAATTGTACTACTTACGTGCGCTTACCGGTAAAAAAGCCCGCATCAAAGAAAGACGCGTGTAAGCTTTTTAATTCGCTACAAAGTAAGAAAAAGAGAAAATGGCTCAGGCAGTTTTCTCTTTTTGCATTTTAAACTATCTTTGTGCACCAAACTTGTATTTCCATGTCAGCATTTATCAAAATAAAACGAAAACGGTACCATTTCTTAGCCTCTTTAGGTTTTTGGACACTTTTTCTTTTCCTTTCGTGTACACCAAAACAAACTGATAAAACTACTGCAACCGCCACCGACTCTCTCCAACTGAAATACGCCGAGGGTTTTGACATACTTTACTACCAAAATTACAAAGAAGTAGTGGTTTACAGTCCGTGGAAAAAAGGAGAGGTTTACGCCCGGTATTACCTGGTAACCGACAGCAAAACCGCAACTCCCGAAAACGGACAAAAGGTAGCCGTTCCGTTAAAATCGCTGGCAGCCACTTCGGTCACGCACTTCGAATTTTTGAGCCTGCTTGGCGAATTAAATTCACTTAGCGCTGTCTGTTCACCACATTTAATTTACAACGAAGCTATCCGAAAAAGATTCAGCGCAGGCGAACTAACCGATTTGGGCGATGCATTTAATGTAAATGTGGAAAAAACAATGCAACTGAAGCCCGATGGCGTTATGATGAGCGGTTACAATCAAAACGACCCCTACTCCGAACGCATTTCAAAAGCTGGCATTCCGGTTATTTTAAACGTGGAATGGATGGAAACATCGCTGCTCGCCCGGGCCGAATGGATTAAATTTATGGCCGCATTTTACAACAAAGAAAAAGTGGCCGACAGCATTTTTAATATTGTAAGCACCAGCTACGAAACAATCAGAACCAAAGCAGCAGCCGTCAAGAACAAACCCGCAGTTATGGCCGGAAACAGCTTTCGCGGAACATGGTATATGCCTTCGGGACGCAACTACATGGCCAAACTATACACCGATGCGGGTGCTGCGTATTTTTACAAAAACGACACTACAGCAGGCAGCTTGCCACTGAATGTGGAAACTGTTTTGAAAAATTTTTCGTCGTGCACGGTTTGGCTTAACTGCAACTACAATTCGCTTGAAGAATTGAGAAATACTGACAGCAAGCACACGCTTTTCGAAGCTTACAAACTCGGGAATGTGTATAATTTCAATAAGCGATTACTGCCTTCTACAGCCAACGATTTCTGGGAAAGTGCGGTTGCGCGTCCTGATTTATTACTCAGCGACGTGATTGCCATTTTGCATCCGGAACTTATGCCCGGATACGAACTGACCTATGCAGCCAAATTAAAATAATTTACATTGAAAAACAAAAACTACATAGCATTTACCGGACTTACAGCATTGTTAATCGTGTTGTTTTTATCCGATTTGGCGTTTGGCAGCATTTCCATTTCGCTCCGCGAGATAGCTACCGTTTTTTTCGGAAACGGCGATGGAATAAACACGGAGATATTGCTTAATTTCCGTTTGCCGAAAGCCATTACAGCTATACTTACCGGCGCCGCTTTGTCGGTTGCGGGATTGATGATGCAAACGCTTTTTCGAAATCCTCTGGCCGAGCCTTATATACTTGGAGTTAGTTCGGGTGCGGGTTTGGGTGTGGCACTGGTTACAATGGCTTCGGGGTTTTTGCCTGCATTTCTTATGAGTAGTGGCTGGGCGATGATTCTGGCGGCTGTTTTTGGAGGTGCGTTGGTGTTGATGCTGGTGTTGGGTGTTTCATTTCGTATTCAGAATGCTGTTTCGTTACTCATTGTGGGTATCATGTTTGGTACTATTGCAGGAGCGGTGGTTAGTGTGATGCAAAATTTCAGCAATCCCGATGCCATTAAATTGTTTATAATGTGGACTTTTGGAAGCCTCAGTGCTGTTACCTGGACATATATGCAGGTTCTCCTTCCTGTTATTGTTGTCGGACTTGTTATGGCTGTGTTGCTTCATAAACGGTTGGATGTGCTGTTGTTGGGCGAAAATTATGCGCGTGGCTTAGGAGTCTCAGTTATTCAAACCCGTTTTTACATTATTTTGTCAACCGGTTTATTGGCT
>JAYRXP010000311.1:0-4455 GCA_041917395.1 Paludibacter sp. | reverse complement strand
TTGAGCCGACATTAAAAGAGGTACTATCAGACAAAGTACCAATAAGATTTTTTTCATTTTAGGAGTGTTTGAATTTGTTTGTGAAAATATGGCGTCAAAAGTAATACAAAAATCTGCAATTGCATGTATGTTTCGATATATTTTTATTATTTATCGATAAATATTGTCTTTTTTGAAATTAAATACCTTAAATGTAATTATAATTCGGGCTAAATTAAGCCTTAACTTTATTAGACTTTTTGATTTTTGACAAAAGGAGTTGTTATTTCACAAATATTTCTATCTTTGCAGCACTAAAACAATTGGATGTTTAAACTTATTTCGGATTTGGTGTAGTAAATAATCATTGCTGCTATTGTACATTGATTATCCCTTCGTTTACTCTGGCGTATTCATGCCGGAGATTTCTTTCATTTTAATTTATTTCAAAATAAAACGATACTGTTATTCACACAAACATGAATAACAGTCATAAAACTTTACTACAATGAGTAACGAATATAATAACATTCACGAATTTGATTTTAATTTAATCTGCGAATATTTTTCATTAATCGAACGTCAGGGGCCCGGAAGCCGTGAAATGACGCTGAAAGCAATGAGTTTTATCGACAATCTTACGGAACAATCTGTAATTGCCGATTTGGGTTGCGGCACTGGTGGGCAAACCATGACGCTTGCGCAACACACCCCCGGTGAGATTACCGGAATCGATTTGTTTCCGGGTTTTATCGATCGGTTTAATCAAAACGCAGCAAGTCTGAACTTGCAACACCGGGTAAAAGGATCAGTCGGCTCCATGGATGCGTTGCCGTTTCGACCCGAATCGCTGGATTTAATTTGGAGCGAAGGAGCGATCTATAACATTGGTTTCGAACGCGGTATAAACGAATGGCGCAACTACCTGAAAAAGGGTGGATACATTGCTGTTACCGAAGCATCGTGGTTTACCGATGAGCGCCCAGCCGAAATCAACGACTTTTGGAACGAAGCGTATCCCGAAATAGGCACCATTCCGGTCAAGGTTAGTCAGTTGCAAAAGGCAGGTTACCTTCCGGTAGCCACATTTTGTTTGCCGGAATACTGCTGGACAGATGTGTTCTATAAACCGCAGACAGAAGCGCAGCGTGTTTTCATGGAAAAATATCTCGACAACCCAACAGCCAAAGAGTTGCTGGACAACCTGAACCATGAAGAAAAAATGTATCAGCAATACAAAGCGTATTACGGATATGTTTTTTACATTGGTAAAAAGCTGTAACTAAAAAAGGATTGCTCCGCTTTTGTGGAGCAATCCTTTGATAATTTTCATTTTATCGCTTTATACCGTTGTCCCCAAAATTTATAAAACGTAAGCGAAGTGTAAGTTACGAGTTTGTTAAACCAACTGAAGCGGAGCATAAAATGAACTAATCTGTACCAAATGGAAATAAACAGAATCATCAAAGCTGACTGAATAATCAGATTGAGCAACCAGTTGTCGAGATGCAGTATTTTGTCGAATGTTAATTCAAACGAACTCCATACAACGAGAGAAAACAGAAGCATAAACAGGGTGATAAAGCCATGAGCCGTTTGAATGGCACGTTTTGGACAGTAACTCATGCAGTGCATACAACTTTCGCATTTTAGTGTCCAATAAGGGTGGTTGTCTATTGATTTTATGGCTTTTACCGGGCATTGACGAATGCAAACACCACAATTGTCGCAAGCCGCCGAGGCATAGAAGGTTTTTGCCAGAAAAAAGCGTCCACCAAAGTAATACAACAGTGATATGGGACTGATAAGAGTATCCTGAACTATTTCGCGCATCGAACGAAAATCCTTTCCTCCATCAAGTACATTGCCGGCAAACTTTGTTACACGTTCTTTGTTACGTACGTGGAGATAATTGATTGTACGGTCGTTCAGAGCGGGATGCAGCGACATCCAGTTTGAGGGCAGGTCAACTGGAAACATCGCTTTTATGTGATAGCCCTTTAACCAGAGTACGAGTGCAGATAAGTAGAATGCAATTCCCGTAAGGCCAGGGGTGATCCATTTCCCGATAAGCATTCCTGCGCGCGTGTTCATTAATAAAACCGGATTGTTCCCTTTCGGAAAATGCCGTATAAACGATTGCATTACAGGTGGATAGTTAAATCCATGTATGGGTGAGCAAAAAGCTATCATTGCATTTTGAGATGGCGGAGAAATGTGCTTTCTGTCGACATTCGCAATGTTAATAAGTTCAGTTTTAATCATCTTTTTTTTGGCTTCGCGGGCTAACCAACGGGCAACATTTGCTGAGTTGCCGGTACCTGAAAAGTAGTAGATTGTTAAGTTCTGATCCATTGCTTTGTGGCTTTTTTTAATAAAAAAATAGTTTTCAAAGATAATGATTTTTATTTTGGAAAAAATACCGCGAGTAGTTTTTGTTTTATTCTCGATGTACGCCGAATCAATTTTTTTGCTAAGTATAATTATGTCTTTAAGTATGGTCATGTAGAAACAATAAGCTATATTTGCACGAATTTTTTCCGAACGAGAGCACTGTCGGGTCTTTAATTGTCAACGTAAAAAAATGAAAACAAATATTCTAAAAACAACCTTTATGGCTATAGCCGTATTAGCAGGCACATCGTGCGCAACAAAAGATAGTACGCCACTTATAGGCAAGCAGAATCCTGAAATTAAAAACGGACGCATGACTCCCGAAGTGCTTTGGGCATTTGGCAGGGTAGGGGGCTTACAGGTTTCGCCTGATGGCAAAAAAATACTTTATTCGGTGTCTTACTACTCTGTGGCTGAAGATAAGGGAAACTCCGAAGTGTTTGTAATGAGTGCTGACGGTTCGGATAAAAAGCAAATAACCGAAACACCCGCACGCGAAGCTTCAGCCAAATGGATGAACGATAATGAGCATATTGCGTTTCTGTCGTCTGAAAGCGGCTCGATGCAGCTTTGGACAATGAAAAGTGATGGCAGCGACCGTCAACAAATTACAGACCGCGAAGGTGGTATCAATGATTTTACATTCTCGCCCGACGAGTCGAAACTGCTCTTTGTTGCAGATGTAAAATACGGCGAACGTACGGTGGATAAATATCCCGATCTGCCCAAATCGAGCGGAATTATCGTAAATGATTTAATGTATAAGCATTGGGACGAATGGGTGCAAACTGTTCCTCATCCTTTTGTGGCTGAATTTGATGGTTCCGGAATTGCAAATGAAAAAGATATTTTAAAAGGAGAACCGTTCGAAAGTCCGATGAAGCCTTTTGGCGGCATTGAGCAACTGGCGTGGAGTCCCGACGGAAAAACGATAGCCTATACCTGCCGCAAGAAAGCAGGAAAAGCCTACGCGCTTTCCACCAATTCGGATATTTATTTTTACGATGTGGCTACCGGAAAAACGGTGAATAAAACCGACGGCATGATGGGTTACGACACAAATCCGACATTTTCGCCCGATGGAAGGTGGTTGGCCTGGGAAAGTATGGAACATGATGGCTGTGAGTCGGACAAAAATCGCTTATTTCTGATGAATCTGCAAACAGGTGAAAGAACTGATTTGTCGGCTAACTTCGACCAAAATTCCGAAGGACTAAACTGGACTGCGGATAGCAAATCTATTTATTTTACAAGTGTATGGCATGGTGTAACCCAAATTTACCGTGCCGATATTGCCGACAGTAAAATTGAACAAATCACCACCGGACAACACGATTATGAGGCCATGGTGCCTGCCGGCGATAAACTGATAGCTCTCAAACACTCTATGAGCAAGCCCAACGAGGTATATAGCGTAAATCCCGCAACAGGTGAGGCGGTAGAATTGTCGTTTGAAAACAAAGACCTGTTGGCAAAACTGAAAATGGGTAAGGTGGAGGAGCGCTGGGTAACTACTACCGATAATAAAAAAATGCTGGTTTGGGTAATTTATCCGCCCGAATTTGACCCGAATAAAAAATATCCTACTTTGCTTTACTGTCAGGGAGGACCACAGTCGGCCGTAAGTCAGTTTTGGTCGTACCGTTGGAATTTTCAGATTATGGCGGCCAATGATTACATTATTGTAGCACCCAACCGTCGTGGCCTGCCCGGCTTTGGTGACGAATGGTTGAAACAAATAAGTGGTGATTATGGTGGCCAAAATATGAAAGACTACCTGTCGGCTATCGATGATGTGGCCAAAGAGCCTTATGTAAATAAAGATAAACTGGGCTGTGTGGGAGCCAGTTACGGAGGTTTCTCAGCCTATTGGTTGGCTGGACACCACGAAAAACGCTTCAAGGCTTTTATAGCCCACGATGGCATGTTTAACCTACCACAGCAATACCTGGAAACCGAAGAAATGTGGTTTGTGAACTGGGATTTGGGTGGCGCCTATTGGGAAAAAGAGAATAAAGTGGCTCAAAACTCCTACGCCAATTCGCCTCATTTATTTGTCGACAAGTGGGATGCTCCTATTTT
>JAYRXP010000310.1:0-3324 GCA_041917395.1 Paludibacter sp. | reverse complement strand
ATATGGAGGATGTCAATGCACGACGTAACTACGAATCGTTGTTGAAGGATGTTTTTTCAATATTATGGCTGTCTACCGGTTTTTCGAACAGCGAAACCATACTCTTTCAGAAAGTTACCAGCGAGAATTACAAGGGTCGTCTCGAAAAAAATCTGGCCATCACGGCGCTTACACTTAATTTGTGGCGCATGTTCGACGACGAAAAACTTCAGCTGTTACTCGATTGCTGCTCACATCCCGATGTGGAGGTAAAACAACGAAGCCTGACGGGATTGTGTTTTGTTTTGGCACGGTACAACCGCTTTATTCCCTATTTTCCTCAAATAAGAAACCGATTGGTGCTTTTGTCCGACGATACGCACACCGCTCTGAACTTTAAAAATATTATTGTACAAATCATTGGTACTGTAGAAACTGATAAAATAACTAAAAAACTCCGCGAAGAAATTTTGCCGGAAGTGATGAAAATCAGTCCGTTGCTGAAAGATAAGATGGATGCCGATAGTTTGCTGAAGTCGGAAGAGTGGGAGGAAGCCAACCCGGAATGGCAGGAAATAATTGAAAAAAGCGGTGTTCAGGATAAATTGCAGGAACTCACCGAACTTCAGATGGAAGGTGCTGATGTATATATGGGAACATTTGCGATGCTGAAGAGTTTCCCGTTTTTCAACGAAATTTCTAACTGGTTTCTACCGTTCGACTCATCGTACAGTGTGGTGAGCGAATTATTTGGGAATGGTGAACAAAACCTGTTAGCTGCATTTGCCGGAAATAACACCTTGTGCAATTCAGACAAATATTCATTTTGTATGAGCATTTTGCAAATGCCCGAAGCTCAGCGTAATTCGCTCAAACGTTCGTTTAAAATGGAGTCGGACCAACTGGCTGAAATTGCAAAGGATGAAGTACTGCTCTCGCCTGAAACTTATGCCAAAAACGTTTCGAAACAATATATTCAGGATTTATTCCGCTTCTTTAAATTGCATCCAAACCGGACCGATTTTTCGGATATGTTTGCTTCGGCTCTGTTTATGCACCGGTCTTATCTGTTCGATATTTTAGCTTCGGGGAGCGAGTTGAAAAGTTCGGTTGCCGAATTCTATTTTGCTAAAAGTCAGTTTCGTGAAGCCATTGAACTTTACACAGAACTGCTTGCCGAGCACGAACCAACTGCTGCCCTGTTTCAGAAACTGGGCTACTGTTACCAGCAGACTTCGGATATAAAAAGTGCGTTGGATGCTTATCTCAAGGCAGATATTATTCAGCCGGATAATTTGTGGACAACGAAAAAGATAGCGTTGTGTTATAAATTGCTGGGTGACTATAAAAATGCGCTTGAGTATTACAAACATGCCGATTTTCTGCGACCAAATCAGCAAAATGTATTGCTGCAAATGGCTAATTGCTACCTCGAAACAGAGCAATACAAATATGCGCTCGAAATATATGCCGGTCTCGAACTGGCTGACGAAAATAATACCAAGGTGCAAAGAGCTATCGTTTGGTGTGCATTTATTTCGGGCAACAAGGCACAGGCAAGGTATTACTCGCAGCGGCTGCTCGAAAACGAACCTCTTTCGGCCGATTACATTCACGCCGCTTATATCGAGTGGGCAGATAATCAGATAAAAGACGCCGTTGAACTGCTGCGTAAAGCTATCGAAACAGCAAATGCAGATGCAAATCTGGTTTACAACGTGGTAAACAACGATTTGCAACGACTAAGGAATGCGGGTATTTATTTATCTGAGTTTAATCTTATCTGGGACGGTATTTTGTATTCCCGCGATTAATACTTTACGCTGCTGATATCCAGTTCAATTTCACCAAATTCGATCATTGCATTAAAAATCCGGATGCGCTTATAATGGTGCAGGTCTTTTTTATGAATTTGTTTTTCGAGTAGTTCTCCCGCATCCAATAATGCCGCCCGCTGCGTGCCGTAAATAACAGGTAGGGTAGGTGTGTACCAGTTTTCTCCATTCCAAAGAGCAATGTTGGCGTACGAAGTATCGCTCAGAAATTCATTGTTAAGCATTATTACATCGTCGCAATCGCCACGTTGTGCAAATGCGTCGTTTATCTTTGAGCGTTCTTCCGCTTTGTAATTAGCCGGTTCTATTTGCGCTTCCACCAGTTTCAACGACTTTATTTCGCGCCTTGAGTATGGTGCAAATTCAATTGTTTGAATCGCTTTGTCGAACACAATGCGGCATTTGAAAATACCTTCGTGCGGATAATCCGTGTTTTGCAATATCTCCGAAAGGCTAAATGATTTTTCTCCGGGGAAAACCTGTTTGAAAACGGCTGAAATTCGCGCCTGATGGTAAGGCAAACGAAAGAACCGGCCATCGGCAACTTTTATGGATTCAATAAATCGGGACATACACTTTGCGTATTAATTCTTCGTATTCATTTCTGCATTCGCTTTGCGACGTTATTCCGCCTCCACTTTTGAAAATCAGCTTGTTGTCCTGTTCTTCGATAAACCGTATCATAACAGCCGAGTCAAGATTACTGCCGTCGAACCGACCAAAGATTCCGGTGTAGAATCCCCGTTCGTAACCTTCGGCATTTTCAATTATCTCCAGTGTTTTGGGCTTTGGAGCGCCACTTATCGATCCGGCGGGAAGTAGTGAGAATAGCAGATTTCCCAGCTCTTTTTCGAACCCTTCGGGCAGTTGTCCGGTTATTTCGGAGCTGACCTGTAGCAATTCGCCTTTGTTTGTCGCGAGTCGGTCAATATAGCGGTAACGGCTCACTTCTACACGATCGGCCACCATGCTCAGGTCGTTTCGGATTAAATCCACGATGGTGGCGTGTTCGGCCTTTTCCTTGGCATCATTCAGTATAATGTTTTCCGCATTGGGTACCGAAGCATCTATAGTGCCCTTCATGGGATACGATGCTATTTTGCCGTCTTTTATCTTAATAAAGGTTTCGGGCGAAAGCACCACGAACTGATTGCGAAGCCACAGTTTATATTTGGCAGTACTGCGCTCGTAAATTTCGGCGGTACCGATATTTGTCTCAATATGGGTAGGTTGTGTCAGATTTACCAAAAATGAATTTCCCTGTTGTATCTGGCTTCGTACGTAGTTGAATTTCTGTTCGTACTGGTTGAATGATACAGGTTGGGTAAGCCATTTTACCGGTTCGCAGTTTACTTTGTTCTTGTGGTTTGCAGATTCGGTAAACGATGTTTTTATATACCTGCTATCGGCATTTTCATCGGTAATAATATATCCCAGTTGTGTATTGTAGCTTATTATAAAAACAAACGATTGACCATGGCCGGCCAATCTGTTCATTTCCGAAATCAGT
>JAYRXP010000309.1:0-3342 GCA_041917395.1 Paludibacter sp. | reverse complement strand
TATAACCTTACCTCCGGCAGCTCCACCTTCGGGTCCGATATCAATTATATGGTCAGCTACTTTTATCACATCCATATTGTGCTCAATAATTATAACCGTGTTTCCTTTGTCTACAAGTCGGTTTAATACACCCAGTAAAACGCGGATATCTTCGAAATGGAGGCCTGTAGTTGGCTCATCGAGTATGTAGAGTGTTTTTCCGGTATCACGTTTTGAGAGTTCTGTAGCCAGTTTTACACGCTGACTTTCACCACCCGAAAGTGTGGTACTCGACTGTCCGAGTTTGATGTAACCAAGACCAACATCCTGAAGCGTTTTAATTTTGTTCAGAATAGATGGTTGATTTTCGAAAAATTCAACAGCCTGATTAATAGTCATATCCAGCACATCGGCAATTGATTTTCCTTTAAACCTGACTTCAAGCGTTTCTTTGTTGTAACGTTTACCATCGCAGGTTTCGCAGGGCACATACACATCGGGTAAAAAGTTCATTTCTATGGTTTTATAACCATTTCCACCGCAGGTTTCGCAGCGTCCGCCAGCAGTGTTGAATGAGAATCGTCCAGGTTTGTAGCCACGAATTTTAGCTTCAGGTAAACTTACAAACACATTTCGTATATCGGAGAAAACGCCGGTATAGGTTGCCGGATTCGAACGCGGAGTGCGCCCGATGGGCGATTGATCCACCTCAACTACCTTATCGATATGCTCCAGTCCGGCTACACTATCGTATTCCAAAGGATCCTGCAACGAGCGGTAAAACTTCTGACTGAGAATGGGTTGCAGTGTTTCATTTATCAGGGTCGATTTTCCACTTCCTGAAACTCCTGTAACACAAATCATTTTACCCAGTGGAAAATCGACATTAATATTTTTCAGATTATTTCCTTTGGCACCTTTTATTGACAATACCAATCCGTTTCCTTTTCGAACAGCTGGTGGTATTTCTATTTTCTTTGTACCATTGAGATAAGCCGACGTCAGCGTATTGGCTTTCAGCATTTCAGAAGGAGTTCCCGCAAAAACCACTTCACCACCATGACGCCCGGCGTGAGGACCGAGGTCAATCACAAAATCGGCTGCCAGCATCATGTCTTTATCGTGTTCAACCACAATAACCGAGTTACCCGTATCGCGGAGTTGCTTGAGCGAGCGAATCAGGCGTTCATTATCCCGTTGGTGCAGTCCGATACTTGGTTCATCAAGAATGTAAAGCACATTTACTAATTGGGAACCAATCTGCGTTGCAAGGCGTATACGCTGACTTTCGCCGCCTGAAAGCGACTGTGAACTGCGATTCAGGGATAAATAATTAAGACCAACATCGAGCAAAAACTGAATTCTGCTTCGGATTTCTTTCAGAATTTCGGCGGCTATTGTTTTTTGTTTTTCGGATAAGAATGGCGTAACATTAGCCAGCCATTCGGCCAATTCGCCAATATCCATAGCCGAAAGTTCAGCAATATTCTTATCGTGAATTTTAAAATGAAGCGCTTCCTTTTTAAGTTTTGCGCCGTTACACTCCGGACATCTAATTTCCTTTGAATATTGATTTGCCCATTTTTGTTCGGTGGCCGAAGCCGTATTTTCCGACTGCATCTCGATGTATTTCAATATACCATCGTAACTCAAAAAATAATTGGTGCCAATTGCCTGATTTTTAATATGCAGGCGCTCTTCGGTACCGTTCATAATTTCGTCGATAGCTTCATCTGCAATTTCAGAAACCGGCGTTTTTATAGTATGACCATATTTTTCAAGAATAGCTTCGATTTGCCAGAAAATGGTGGTGCTTTTGTGTTTTCCGAGAGGCGAAATAGCTCCGTTGTAAATACTCAAACTGCGATCAGGAATAATTTTATCCATATCAATCTGGTTCACAAAGCCCAGACCCTTACATTTCGGACAAGCACCATGAGGTGAATTGAATGAAAAGTTGTGCGGAGCAGGTTCATCGTACGAAATGCCACTCGTAGGACACATCAACGATTTACTGAAATAACGGGCAGTATCACTGTCTTTCTCAAGCAGCATTACAATTCCATTTCCCTGCTGCATTGCCTTTTGCATGGACTGCTTCAGGCGTTGGCGGTCTTTGGCGGACACTTGCAACTTATCGACAACTACCTCAATATCATGAATTTTGTACCGATCAACTTTAAGTCCGTGAGTGATTTCACGAATTTCGCCATCAATACGCACATTCAGGTAACCTTTTTTCCGGATTTGTTCAAAAAGCTCTTTGTAATGCCCTTTACGCCCACGAACTATGGGCGCCAGCAAAAAAGTTTTCTTTCCTTCGTAATCATTCAGAATCAAATCAACAATCTGATCTTCGGAATATTTTACCATTTTTTCGCCAGTAACGTACGAATAGGCCTCTCCTGCCCTTGCGAAGAGCAAACGCAGGAAATCGTAAATTTCAGTAGTTGTTCCCACCGTTGAGCGCGGGTTTTTATTGGTCGTTTTTTGCTCAATGGAAATTACAGGACTCAGTCCGGTAATTTTATCCACATCCGGACGTTCCATATTTCCCAGAAAACTACGTGCATAAGCCGAAAAAGTTTCGATATAACGCCGTTGCCCCTCAGCAAAAATTGTATCGAAAGCCAGCGAAGATTTTCCGCTGCCGCTGAGTCCGGTAATAACGGTTAGCGCATTTCGGGGAATGTTAACGTCGATGTTTTTGAGATTGTGAACACGAGCTCCAATCACCTCTACCTGCTCTTGCTCCCCGGTATTTATTGTTGTATTTGTAGCCAAAATAGTTTTATTCATTCAAAAAATTTAACCTGCAAAGATACATATTTCAAATCTTGCTCACAAACGAAATCGACAGTTTAAGTTTATTTATCCTGCAAGCGAAAGTATATCGGAAATCCTTATTTTGACCTCAGCTTTTGAAACAATTCGACCGGCTTTTCACTCAAAAAATCTTTTGACAAATACACAAAAGCAACCAGAGCAGCTACAAATAGAATTAAAACAACAATCTGAAGCCACGATGTTTTCTGAATATCCTGTTTTGCTTTTACATCACAAACTTCGCCCGGACAATACTGCGCTTTTTCCTTGTAAAACCAACCATAAAACAAACAACCAAGGCAGATACCAAAAGCAGACTCAAAAAAGAGAAAAACAAGACAAATAAGACAGATTATGCCGGTTATGGCGCTGTAAGTATTGAGAATCACCATAAGTACAAACATTATGGAAGCCAGAACCACGCCTATAATCCATGCAAATTTCTTTTGAACAGCGCCAACATATTCAGGATTCTGGCGTGATACGATTAGCCGTCCCAAAATGAGCGATGGAGAATATTTGGGATTAATAAAAACC
>JAYRXP010000308.1:0-9873 GCA_041917395.1 Paludibacter sp. | reverse complement strand
ATAATGGTGGCGACTGGAATGTAAAAACAGCGCTGGAATATGAAGGTTGGAGAAATATTGTTGCTGTAGGACGAAAAATGGTAAAACCAACTAATAAACCAATATGGATTGATGAATATGGTGCTAATAAGCCAGATGAAACCATGCGTTATAAAGCTGATTACGGAAATTATTTAGCGCAATGTGTTGCCGCTTTTATCGATGAAGGTGTACAAACATCCTTAATTTGGTTGCTTTTCGATCAGCAGTATGTGTCTCCATTGGATAAAAATTATAATAAAGATAGTTTTTATAACGGAGTTCATCGGTGGGGCTTAACAAAATGGCCATATGATAGTGTTCCTAATCCAAAACAACCATATCCTGCTTGGTACGCCTATAGTTTAATGAGTAAGTATCTTGGAGGTAGAAATCAGACTACAGCTTGTAAAACTCAAAGTGCTGATAGTTTGTATGTTGTAGCGACAAAGCCCAATGGAAAACATTTGTCCGTTATGGTCGTAAATGCTTCTTATAACTCAAAAAGCTTTAAAGTTGAGTTTCAGAAAAATAAAACAAATTCGCTGGAAAGACATTTGTATAATCCTGCCGAAATTGAAATTTCAGAAGAAGCAACGATTATAAAAACTGATAAAAAGATTAAAATATCAAAGAATAGTTTCACTGACGAAATTCCGGCACGAGGTGTAGCCATTTACACAACAATTAAACGATAGATATCGAATCATTTTTTTTTGTTGTTGAGGTCAAAAATCGTTTTACATAACTGATTGTAGATATATTAAATTAAATTTGCATGTTCTCAATGTTACTTAAATCAGTTATCAATCCGAAGTTTAAATATTTATGAAAAAGTACGCAGTTTTTTTGCTGATTATATTTTTAAATGTATACAATGTTTTTTCCAAAAATGAATACAATGAAACTTTGAAAAAGAACAGGTTTCAGAATATTTCATTGGAAATGTCGCTAAAACCATTTAAAGTAAATGATAATGAGTATATACGGAAGGTATCAGCTGAAGTTTTTACACAATGGTCTGCATTAATACGTCAGGCCGATACGGTTTCGGTGATGTTATGGACAAGTGATGGCTCCGAAATTCTGGATTACAAAGGCAATCTGAATCAACCGCTTGAATGGGCAAAATATAACGGAAATCCAAATTCGGGGAAAGAGGTCGGCTCTGGTCCTAAAGAACTTACAATTCACGAACGTGCATACTTGTACATGGAAAACCCACCTGAATTCACCTATAGCGATCTGAAATTTATTGTTCAAACTTTAAAAGAAGTAGGAAATTCCATTACCGGCAAACCGGTTTTAGTTGGTGCGACCTTTGATCCGGGACCTGAATTTGCAAAATCAACCATTAAATATAAAAAACATCCTGAAATTTTGGGTGGAAATGCGATGGGAAAAAAATCCATGGTGAGTTGTTATTCGGTACTGAATGCCGACAACGAATCCTATGCAGGTTTTCCGAATGGCATTCCAGCCAATACGCCCTTCGGAACTTTCTTTGGAAAACAGAGTCAGTATTTTTTAACCGATCTTGGATTTGACTTTATCTGGTTTAGTAATGGATTTGGTTTTGGTGTCGAAGGTTGGAATGCAATCGGTTCAATTTTCAACGGAAGTAATTTTGAGCAGGCGAAAATGGATGAAGCTACAGCTAAAATGTCAGCGTTTTGGAAGCTGTTTCGTAAAGAATGTCCAAAATTCCAGATACAAACACGTGGTACAAATCTATCAGTTGGGAGCGATTTGGCTCGCGATGCAGTGGATATCAGGAATATTTACAAAGGAAACTTTAATATTCTACCTCCACCAAACTCCCCCTGGGCAGCATTGGATGGAGATTTTGGATTAGAACTTGTTGGGTACATGTCGCGAATGTCTGAACTTCCGGATAACAGATTTCCATTTCGGTTTTATTTGCATGATCCCTGGTGGCTAAATAGTCCCTGGCTCGACAGATACGGACGTGAACCTCACGATATTTATTTGCCATTATCAGTTTGTCGGATTGATGTTAACGGAAATGTTGGTATTCCAACACATTTGAATTTGTTAACTATTAATGACTCGCATGGTAATATGCCTGATCAGGTACCAAACGAAGTAACTCCGCACATACTTAAAGCCAGAATGGATGCTCCTGATGCTCCGGGGCCTTTAGTTTGGGTTTATCCGTTTGATGAGTATCATGATTGGGCTCATAAGTTCAAAGATCGATTGCCTGAAATTTATTATGGTGACTGGTACATTCGTCAATCTATCAACAATGGACTGCCGCTGAATACAGTAATTTCAACCACTTCATTTCAGTCAGTTATCAATAAAAAGCCGGAACTATTTAAGCAGTCGGTATTAATTACGATTGCCCCTGAAGCGGGTTCTGATTTAGAAAAAGCTTTAATCCGATTTGTTGAGAATGGAGGTAAATTAATTGTTTATGGTCCTGTTAATCATTCCGGAGAATCGTTCCGTAATTTTTTAAACCTGAAAAACAGTAGTCCGCTCGAAGGTGAATTTAAATTGAATTTGAATTATCTGCCAGATTTGTTATCCAATACATTTCCCAAAGCAATTAATCACCGTTCATTACTATACGGTGGCGGAATTTGTACAGTGACACAGAACGCTAAGGATGCTAATACAAAATTGTTAGCAAGTGTTGAACAGGCAAAATCCAAAAGAGACATAGCCTGGGTCAGGTCAAAACCAGAATGGAATGGAGGAAAAGTAGTTTACCTACGGGGAACAAACTCCTGTAGTTTTACGGGAGGCAGACTTTTAACACCTGATGATCCTTCAAAATGGTTTGTAGCTCCGGTTCTTACCAGATATGCATTACGTGAATTTGGATTCAATATATCAATTGATAAAGAAAATCCAACGGTAAAAAGCCCGGTTTTGACTCTGGCCAGATCGAATAATGCATTTGTGTTTTCAGGATATAATCCGGGAAGTACAGCAAAACTAAGGTTAAAAATGCCTCAGGGTGCTCCTATCCTATCCGGTCTTGAAACAAAACTTGAAAATGGCAATTCAACGTACACTATGCCAACTGCATGGAATCGTGAATGTCGGGTGTTTGTGGAACAAAAAAATGGAATTATTTCATTCAAGGAATTATATTCCGGACAGTTGGATATTTCCCGACGCTTCCAAATTAACGGTCTGAAAAACGCAACGGTTCGAATTTATCCGGATAAGGGAATCTCCGAAAATCAATTTCACGCTTACATAAATGTGTATAAAAAAGATGAATACCCCTGGTTAGGTGGTGATATTCCCTTTGTGAAGGGTGATAAAAATCTGGGCGATTTTTATGAATTAAAAAATGTTTCGGGAGAGCTTGTTGTTGCCTGGTAATTTTATGATAATTGATTGAAATAACTGAAAATATAGTGAAGAAAAAAATGAAAAACTTGAAGATGTTAATGTTAATACTGTTGAGTATTAGCACTAATTTATTTTCAGAAAACAGTAGTTCCGTAAGCTCCGATAATATAAAAAGAGTTCTCATTCTTGGAAATAGTATTGTAAAGCATAAACCTGCACCAACTATAGGCTGGAAAGGCAATTGGGGAATGGCAGCATCGATAAAAGATAGTGATTTTGTGCATCTGTTAATTCAGAAAATCAAGATTGAAAATAGTCGCTGTAAAGTAAAATTTATGAATATTGCTGTTTTTGAAAGAACTTATACATCTTACGACTTAAATTCGTTGAAATCATTAAAGGCATATAATCCGGATTTGATTATAATTAAAATCTCCGAGAATGTAACGGACAGTACTGCCATTAAAAACAATTTCTCAGGAGCTTACAAAAAGCTTATTGACTATCTGGATCCGGATAAAAATGCTGTAAAAGTTATAGTGGAAGGATTTTGGGATAAACCGCAGGCAAATAAAATTGCAAAGCAGGTGGCCGAAGAGGGTATGTTTGACTTTGTTCGTCTAAGCGACTTGTCCAAAGATAAAGCAAATATGGCGTATGGGAAATTCGAAAATCAGGGTGTGGCTATGCACCCTTCCGATCAGGGTATGCGCTTTATTGCAAACAGAATATGGGAAACCATAAAACGATATTTTGAATGAAAATTAAACAGTAAAATCAATCGAATAAATTAAAACAAGGATACATGACAACAAAATTTAAATTGATAATTTGTTTTTTACTGGTTGCAGTCTTTGGATTCGGTCAGACAAAAAGTGAATCGAAGAAAATAGTTTTGACTGATGGCGAAAAAGTCTGGGCTGGTGTGATTAACGATGGTCAATTAATGCCTTTTTCTGCTGATTATAAAATGGATTTTTATGCCAACAACAAAAATAATCAGCTACAACCATTGATTCTAACAAATAAAGGTCAGTATATTTGGAGCGAGAAACCATTTAAATTTGAGATAAAAGGCAGCGAAATTTCTATTTCTGATCCATACAATCAGTTGGTGACAGGAAAAGCCGGAACCACACTTGCTGATGTTCAATCTTTTGTTCGCCAGAAATACTTTCCTGCAAGTGGCAAAATGCCTGATAGTTTATTGTTTGCATGTCCGCAATATAACACATGGATCGAACTTACTTACAATCAAAATCAGGCCGATATTCTGAAATATGCTAAAACTATTATTGATAACGGATTGCCCGCAGGTGTGCTTATGATTGACGATACATGGCAGGAAGATTATGGCTTGTGGAATTTTCATCCGGGCCGTTTTCCAAATCCGAAAGCAATGATTCAACAATTGCATGCATTGGGATTTAAGGTAATGCTGTGGATTTGTCCATTTGTAAGTGCCGATCAATCTTTGCTTTATACAAAACTAAAACAATCGAAAGCATTTGTGTTGGAACGAAAATCAGCAACTGACAGCTGGGACTCGCAAATCAAACCGCTTATGGTGGAATGGTGGAACGGTCAATCTGCTGTGCTTGACTTCTCAAATCCGGTTGCGGTAAACTGGTTCAACGATGAATTGAGCAGATTGGTGAAAGATTATAATATCGATGGATTTAAATTTGATGCTGGTGATATGCAGTTTTACCCTAAAAACGGGATAAGTAAACAAAATATCTCACCAAACGAGCATTGTGAATTGTACGCTCAGTTCGGACTAAAATATCCGTTAAATGAATATCGTGCATGTTGGAAAATGGCAGGACAACCTTTAGCGCAAAGACTGCTTGATAAGGAACATTCGTGGAAAGATTTAAAAAAACTGATTCCAAATATGATTCTTGAAAATCTTTGCGGATATACATTTTCTTGTCCAGACATGATTGGTGGAGGTTTAAGCAGCTCGTTCGAAGATCAATCAACCTTGAATCAGGATTTGGTTGTTCGTTCGGCTCAATGTCATGCACTAATGCCAATGATGCAATTTTCAGTTGCACCCTGGCGAATTCTGGACGCAACACACATGGATGCAATAAAAAAAGCAGTAGCTATTCGTATGAAATTTACGCCGTTGATATTAAAACTTGCTAGTGAGTCTGCTAAAACAGGTGCTCCAATCATGAGAAATCTGGATTATGAGTTCCCAAATCAGGGACTCGAAATGATTGTAGATGAGTTTATGCTTGGGTCCAATATTCTGGTAGCTCCAATGCTTGAGCAAGGTAATAAAAGAACTGTAATTTTACCTAAAGGCAAATGGAAAGCTTCCGATGGAAAAATATTTAAAGGAGGAAAATCATATGAATTCCCGGTTGAAATTGATCAATTGCTTTATTTTGAATTAGTAAAGAAATAAAATTGTTAAATATGAAAAAATCTCTTAGTATATTCTGTCTCTCACTGTCTTTTACAGCACTTTTAGCTATTCAGCCAAAAACTGCGAAAGTTCAATTTGCGGTAACTGATTTGCTTTCTGAAAAATCAATTTCGAATACAGAACTTAAAGGTTATTTAGGTAGTAAAATAGACTTGTGTATCAGTCAGCGTATTAAAAAGCAGGATGTGAATGAACTGATTGAACCATTTCGATACAGGAATGAAACCCGACTTTGGCAAACTGAGTTTTGGGGCAAATGGATTTTGTCGGCAATTAGTACATATCAGTATAATCATGATCCGGAACTATTAGTAATTATCCGAAATGCAGCTAATGGTTTAATTGCCACCCAAACTCCCGACGGATATATTGGAAATTATGCTCCGGCATCGCAACTTAGCAACTGGGATATCTGGGGACGAAAATATACTTTATTAGGTTTACTTGCATATTACGATATTTCGAAAGACAAAAAAGTTCTTAATGCTGCGTGTAAATCAGCCAATTATCTACTTTCTCAGGTCGGACCGACCGGAGTGAACATAGTTAAAACAGGGAATTTCAGAGGTATGGCAAGCAGTTCAGTTCTTGAACCAATTGTATTGCTCTACAATCGTACCGGTGATAAAAAATACATGGATTTTGCTAAATACATTGTTACGCAATGGGAAACTGCAGATGGTCCAAAGTTAATAAGCAAAGCGTTGGATAATGTGCCGGTTTTCAGTCGTTTTACCGTACCCAAAGAATGGTGGTCGTGGGACAACGGACAAAAAGCTTATGAAATGATGTCGTGTTACGAGGGATTGCTGGAATTATACAGAGTTACTGGTGAACCTTCATATCTGAAGGCAACGGAAATGACCGTTCAGAGTATTATTGAAAACGAAATTAATGTAGCCGGATCGGGGACTGCTTTTGAGTGTTTTTATAACGGGATAAAACGACAAACCGAGCCGACTTATCACACTATGGAAACCTGTGTGAGTGTAACCTGGATTAAACTTTGCTATAATTTACTCAGACTAACCGGAAATTCAACTTATGCCGACCAAATTGAGAAAACAATGTATAATGCGCTACTGGCGTCGATGAAGGACGATGGGACAAAAATAGCCAAATACAGTCCGTTAGAGGGTCGACGAAGTGAGGGTGGTGAGCAATGTGGTATGCATATTCATTGTTGTAGTGCCAATGGTCCGAGAGCTTTCGCCTTAATTCCTGCAATGGCTTTACAAACTGCATCGAATGAGATTTACGTCAATCTTTATAGCCAATCTACTTCAACAGTTGTTTTAAATCCAAAAAACAAAGTAACTATTTATCAACAAACAACTTATCCTGAATCAAACGAAATTGAATTTACGATTCAGCCTGAAAAAACTGAAAGTTTCATATTGAACCTGCGAATTCCTGAATGGAGTAAACAGTGTGAGGTTCTGATTAATGAAAAGCCGGTTTCGATCGTGAATGTCCGGAATTATTGTAAAATTGAAAGACAATGGCAGAAAGGCGATAAAGTAACGTTAAAACTTGATTTGAATAGCCGGATTGTTGAGTTGAATGGATGTCAGGCTTTGCTCAGAGGTCCTGTTTTGCTTGCTCGCGATAGCCGTTTTAATGACGGATTTGTTGACGAAACAGCAGTTATTCAGCAAAAAAATAATCGGGTGGAAATTCAGTCGTCTTCCGAAAAACCAGGAAATGTTTGGATGGCTTTCACTGCTCCTGCATATCTCGGAACTGACCTTGAAAACAAAACGAAAAAAATCGTTCCGGTTCATTTTTGCGATTTCAGTTCTGCAGGAAATACATGGGAATTGACTTCGCGTTATCGGGTTTGGATTCCTAAGACGTTAAATGTCATGAACATGGAATATAAAGCATATTAAAATCAGACATTTCAAATGATTTTTACTAAAGGCAGGTTGATTTTGTGTTTGTTGTGTTTTTTATTTTCAGTTTTTACCTGTTTAGGTGTTAACCGGGATAAAAATCCAGTTTCCTATGTTAATTGTATGATTGGTACAGCCGGAGATGCAAATTTGCTCCCGGTTGCTTCTGTTCCTTTTGGCATGGTGCAAGTAGGTGCAGATACACATTTAAGTAATTCGGGCTATAAATATTCGGCAACTGAAATTATCGGGTTCAGCCATACCCATATGTCGGGCGGTGGATGTAATGATTTTAAAGACATTATGTTTTTTCCGGTGTCAGATCCTTCATGGAGTGTAAAAACTCAATTCCCTGCCAAAGTTTCCAGTCCGTTTTCGCATAAAAAAGAACGTGCTGAACCAGGATTTTATAAAGTAAAATTATTAAACTCAGGTATTGATGTTGAACTTACAGCTACTCAACGTTGTGGTTTTCACCGCTATACTTTCCCTCAAAATAAACCTCAGCAGGTAATAATTGACTTAAAATATGGACATAACAGAGGTTGTACCGTTTGTCCGGAATTTAATTACGATACAGTCCGTGTTTCGAATCTTGAGATAGTAGACAAATACACTGTTAGGGGATGTCGGATTTCCGATGGTTGGCTAAAAGGAGTTACGGTGAATTTTTATGCACAGTTTTCAAAGCCGATAAAGACTGCCAGATTTTACAGTAACATGAAATTTGTTCCTGATCAAAGTTCAGTTTCTAGTACCGATATCCGATTAGTTTTAGAGTTCGAAACGGATACCAATCCTCAACTTCTGTCGCGGATTGGTATTTCTCCGGTAAGCATGGACGGTGCAAAGCAAAATTTAAATGCAGAAATAAGTACATGGAACTTTGATAGAATTAAGACCGAGACACAAAATGTTTGGAATAAAGAACTTGCTAAATTCAAAATAGAAGATAAAAGCGAGAACAACAAAACATTGTTTTATACTTTTCTGTATCGTTCGCTTTTTTACCCTATGTTGTATTCCGATGTCAATGGCGAATTCCGCAGCTCTGATAATAAAGTACACGCCGGAAACTTCAGGTATTATGCAGGTGCATTAGGACTTTGGGATACTTTCAGGGCACAAAATCCGCTCATTACAATCGTACGTCCGGATGTAATGACAGATCTTATGAAAACCTTTTTGGAGCATTACAAAAATTGCGGTCAACTTCCACAATGGACCGGAGCCGGGGTTGAGAATTTATGTATGATTGGTTATCCGGCTATGCCTGTAATTGCTGATGCTTATAACAAAGAAATCAGAAACTACGATGTTGATGAATTGTACGAGGCAATGAAAGTTTCGGCAAATGTAGATACATTTGGATTTTCGGAAGGCAACTGTGTGTTTAAGGGCACCGAAAATTATAAAAGATATGGATTTATTCCTTGTGATAAAGAAATTAATTCAGTAGCTAAATCGTTGGAGTTTAATTATGGTGACTGGTGTATAGCTCAAATGGCTAAAATGTTAGGTAATACAGTCGATTACAATTTCTATATAAAAAGAGCTGAGGGTTATAAACACTTCTTTGATAGCGAAACAAAACTTTTACGGCCAAAATTGGCTGATGGAAGTTGGCGAACTCCGTTTGATCCGGTCTTTACAAACCATTATCACCCAGGCGATGATTATTGTGAAGGAACTGCTTATCAATGGACATTTTTTGTTCCGCATGATCCTTTGGGATTGGCTGCTTTAATGGGCGGCAAAAATGCATTTATCGAACAATTGGATTCATTATTTTTACGAAGTTCCGAAATTCACGATGGTGGTAAAGGCACTCCGGATTTAAATCCAAAAGGAATGATTGGGCAATATGCACATGCAAACGAACCCGGTCATCATACCATTTATCTCTATAGTTTGATGGGGCAACCCTGGAAAACCCAGAAATGGATTAACACGGTTATGAAAAATCTTTATCACAATTCGCCCGAAGGACTTTGCGGAAACGATGATACCGGACAAATGTCAGCCTGGTATATATTCAGTGCTATGGGTTTTTATCCTGTTACGCATGGCGATGGCACTTATGTTCTGGGAAAACCATTGTTCCAAAAACTTTCATTTAGTCATAAAAACGGAACACTTACTATTCAGGCAAAAAACAGCTCCGATAAGAACATTTACATTCAATCT
>JAYRXP010000307.1:0-5034 GCA_041917395.1 Paludibacter sp. | reverse complement strand
TGATAATAAAACCATAGAGGTACAACCCGGCACAACCATTCTGCAAGCAGCACGAATGATTGGTGGCGATATTGTACCACCGGCCATGTGCTATCATTCTGAACTGAAAAACAGTGGCGGAAAATGTCGCACCTGTATGGTTAAAGTGGTTCAGGGTTCGGCAAAAGACCCGCGCCCCATGCCAAAACTGGTTGCTTCGTGCCGCACGGAAGTAATGGACGGTATGGTGGTTCAGAATATCACATCGCCCGAAGTGGTGGATGCGCGTAAAGCTGTAACCGAATTTTTGCTGATTAATCACCCGCTGGATTGTCCTGTGTGTGATCAGGCCGGCGAGTGCGATTTGCAAAACCTGAGTTACGAACACGGCACCAATATAACTCGTTTCGAAGAAGAAAAACGCGTTTACGACAAGGTTGATATTGGCGATTTGATTCAGTTTCACCCGAATCGTTGCATTTTGTGTTACCGTTGTGTGTATGCAGCCGATCAACTCACCGACAACCGCGTGCATGGTGTTTTGTATCGTGGCGAAAAATCTGAAATTTCCACCTTTATACATCAGGCTATCGAAAACGATTTTTCGGGAAATGTAATTGATGTTTGCCCCGTAGGTGCGCTGACTGATAAAACTTTCCGCTTCAAAAACCGTGTTTGGTTCCTGAAACCCATGGACGCGCACCGCGAATGCAGCAAATGCAGCGGCAAGGTTACATTGTGGTATCGGGGCGAAGAAGTTTACCGTGTTACGGGCCGAAAAGATGTGTATGGCGAGGTGCACGATTTCATTTGCAACGAATGTCGTTTCGAAAAGAAAAACAGTGCCGACTGGGTAATCGAAGGTCCGAAAAAAATTGAAACTTATTCGGTTATCAATCAGAATCACTACCGGAATGTGGTCATTCCATCTGTTATTAATCCGATAAAAGAAACTATGGAATAAGCTATGGATGTACAATTTTTACTATACAAACTGCTTTTTTCGGTAATTATCCTGCTTATAAGTCTGGTGGTTGCCATGTATGCCACGCTGCTTGAGCGTAAAATTGCCGGTTTCTTTCAGGATCGTCTGGGACCAAACCGCGCCGGTAAATTCGGGGTGTTGCAGCCAGTAGCCGATGGTGTAAAACTCTTTTTCAAAGAAGAATTTATGCCGGCAAATGCCGACAAAGTGCTTTATATGCTCGGGCCAATGCTCACCATGCTTGTGGCGCTAATGACAAGTGCCGTTATTCCCTGGGGGAATTCACTGATAATTGGCGGAAAAGAGTATCCTTTACAAATGGCCGACATCAACATTGGAGTTTTGTATGTTTTTGCCGTAATTTCGGTGGGCGTATACGGCATTATGATTGGAGGCTGGGCCTCGAACAATAAATATGCACTGATGGGTGCCGTGCGTGCAGCCTCGCAAATGATTAGTTATGAGCTGGCTATGAGTCTGTCGATCGTGGCAGTGGTCATGACAACCGGTAGCCTGAGTCTGAACGAAATTGTGAGTCAGCAACAGGGCATGAACTGGAATGTATTGTTTCAACCTATTGGTTTTGTGGTATTTGTAATTTGTGCTTTTGCCGAAACAAACCGCGCTCCATTCGACCTTCCCGAATGTGAAACCGAATTAATCGGGGGTTATCATACCGAATACAGCTCGATGAAACTTGGTTTTTATCTCTTTTCGGAATATATCAATATGTTTATCTCATCGGCAATGATTGCTTCGCTTTATTTCGGCGGTTCGGATTTGCCGTTTATTAACGACCTTGGATTGTCGCACAACTGGGTTTCAATTATCGGAATTATTGGCTTTTTTGTCAAAATAGCTTTCTTTATGTTCCTGTTTATGTGGGTTCGGTGGACCTTACCACGTTTCCGCTACGATCAGTTGATGCGTTTTGGTTGGAAAGGATTATTACCATGGGCAATTGCCAACGTAATTATCACAGGATTTATTCACATGCTTTTAAAATAATCTGCAATGAGTCAGGACTTAACAAAAATATCATTGTCGAACCGTTCGAAAGTTGTTTCAAACAAAAAGATGACGCTGATGGAGCGTTTCTATTTGCCGGCAATTTTCAAGGGAATGTCAATTACACTCAAACACTTTTTCAAAAAAGAAGTAACGGTTCAGTATCCCGAGGTGAAACGGGAGTTTTCGGATATCTACCGCGGCATGCATGTGCTGAAACTGGACGATGAAGGGCGTGAGCGTTGTACTGCCTGCGGACTTTGTGCGCTATCGTGCCCGGCGGAGGCAATTACAATGGTAGCTGCCGAGCGCAAAGACGATGAGTTGCATTTGTATCGCGAAGAAAAATATGCTGCAACCTACGAAATAAACATGTTGCGCTGCATTTACTGTGGCGACTGCGAAACAGCCTGTCCGAAGGAAGCTATTTTCCTGACTCCGAGAATTGTACCCAGCGAGTACAAACGCGGCAATTTTGTGTATGGCAAAGATGTTTTGGTAGAGAAAAAAGATCAGCGTATCGACGTTTCGAAACGACAGACTCCCGAAGTACTGGCTTTCAAACAGGATAAAACGAAATTACACAACAAATAGACCTCACCCTAAATCCCTCCCCAAAAGGAGAGGGACTTTAAGAGAGATTAAGCTATTTAGAACGAAACAGGATATATTAATCAGACAATCTCAAAGTCCCCTTTTGGGGGATTCAGGGGCAAATTTATAAAATATGTATTCACAATATTTATTCTTCTTTCTGAGCACGGTGGCAATAATTTCGGCCATTATGGTATTGCTTTCGAAAAAGCCTATTCACAGCGTATTGTATCTGACGCTTACGTTTTTTACGCTGGCCGGGCATTACATTTTACTGAATGCACAATTTCTGGCCGTAGTACACATTATTGTTTATGCCGGAGCCATTATGGTGCTTTTCCTGTTTACGGTTATGTTGCTTAATCTCAACATAAAAGGTGAGTTTCAGAAATCCAGCATTGTACGACTTATAGCTGCAATAGCTGGCGGCATGTTGTTTCTGGTTTTGATTGGTTCACTGAAATCGTTCGATGTGGCATCGCTTTCCAATCCGGAACTCACACAAATCGGCCTCGTGAAAAATCTTGGAAAAACGCTGTTTAATGAATATGTGTTACCATTCGAGCTTTCGTCCATTTTGTTTCTTTCGGCTATGGTGGGAGCAGTAATGCTGGGTAAAAAAGATAAAAATACCCCTAACCCCTAAAGGGGAATAATGTGGCAATGTGATAATGTGACAATGTGACAATAAAATAATTAAAGAAGAAATATAAAATTAAAACTAACTTATGTCCTCCGTCTGCTGACGGATTAGGGGCAGATATATTAAATTTACCATGGAACAATTACAGATTATTCCTTTGCAATATTACATAATATTTTGCTCGGCACTTTTCTCTATCGGAGTAATTGGCGTACTGGCAAAACGAAATGCACTGGTTATTTTCATGTCGGTGGAGTTAATGCTGAATTCAGCAAACCTGCTGCTTACAGCTTTCTCGGCTTACAGCAATAATCCGGCAGGTCAGATTTTTGTATTCTTTATTATGGTGGTTGCAGCCGCCGAAGTGGCCATTGGGCTCGCGCTGCTTGTGGTGGTATACCGCTCCACTAAAACAATTGATATCAATGTATTGAACAGATTGAAATGGTAATTCATAATTATGAATTATGAATTATAAATTATGAATTAATATTACATATGGAACTACTATCAATATTATTACTTGTGTTTCCTTTAACAGGTTTTCTGATTACAGGACTGTTTCAGAGCATATTAAATAAAAGTCTGTCGGGCATTATTGCTTCGGGAATGATTTTTATAAACTTCATACTGGCGGTTGTATTATTCACACACATAACTTCTTCGGGTCAGACTATTGAAGTTCCACTGTTCGACTGGATTCGTTTTGCCGATGTAAACATTCCCTTTGCGCTGACTGTCGACCGTCTATCAGCACTGATGCTACTCATTATCAATGGTGTCGGACTGTTGATTCACATCTACTCCATAGGTTACATGAAGGAAGATGAAGGTGTAAACCGCTTTTTTGCTTACCTCAATCTGTTCGTATTTTTCATGCTTATTCTGGTATTGGGCTCCAACTACCTTATGCTGTTTATTGGCTGGGAAGGCGTAGGATTAAGTTCGTATTTGCTGATTGGATTCTGGTTTAAAGACCACGCCAACAACAACGCAGCCAAAAAAGCTTTTATCATGAACCGTATTGGTGACCTTGGGTTTCTGATTGGCACATTTGTTATGTTCTTCACATTTAAAACATTATCCATAAGCGAAATTGCCAGTCAGGCATCGGCTTTTCCTGTGGGCGATATCACACTGCTGACAATTACACTTTGCCTGTTTATCGGAGCTATGGGTAAAAGTGCTCAGATTCCGCTTTTCACCTGGTTGCCCGACGCCATGGCAGGACCAACTCCCGTTTCGGCATTGATACATGCGGCAACTATGGTTACAGCCGGTATTTATCTCGTGGCGCGTTCGAGCGTACTATTTGTACTTTCGCCGGTCACCATGAATGTAATTCTGATTGTGGGAACTGCAACAGCGCTGATTGGCGGCTTAATTGCCATTTATCAAAACGATATCAAGAAAATTCTGGCTTATTCCACAGTTAGTCAACTCGGATTTCTGTTTATGGCGCTGGGACTGAGTTCATTTTCGGGAGCCATGTTCCACCTTACGACACACGCATTTTTCAAAGCATTGCTTTTTCTGGCTGCCGGTAGCGTTATTCATGCCTTGAGTGGCGAGCAGGACATTCGTAATATGGGCGGTTTGCGCCGGAAGATTCCGTTTACCTTTGCACTCTTTATTATTGGCACAATTGCCATTTCGGGCATTCCGCCGTTTGCCGGATTTTTCTCGAAAGAAGCTATCCTCACCGCAGCTTACGAACATGGAACAGGCATGGGTTTGGTGGCCACCTTTATTTCGTTGCTCACTACCATTTATATGTTCCGATTGTTGTTTGTGGTATTCTACAAACCCGAAAGTGCTGCTCTTA
>JAYRXP010000306.1:0-3062 GCA_041917395.1 Paludibacter sp. | reverse complement strand
GTTTTGCGAGTTCCACTTTCAGTACATCGTAACGGCTCTTCAGAATATCGTATTTGGCTTTTTTCGAAGTTTCGTAGGTTTCGGCAGAATATACAGTATAAAGCAACGACTGCGATAACTGACTGATATTGGAAATATTTCCACGAACCGCTCCCGCTGTTTTATTTTCCAGGGCTTCGTAAAGTTCGGCAGTTCCACCCTTAACGGCATAACTAATAAATCCAACGCGGAATCCCCAAACATAATCCTCTTTGGTTGGTCCGTCAAGTTTAACAGCCAGTACGTTTTCAGAAAGACCGGCTAATTTTGTGAAGATAGATTCCATGAAAACGCCCTCTTCGTACACCAGTCCGAAATAAGCATCATCGATCAGAACAATAACTTTTTTACCTTTGTCAGCTACTTTCTTTATTTCGGCCACAATAGCTTCAATTTCATCAACCAGCGGCGTGTAACCAGCCGGATTGTTCGGAAAGTTAAGCAAAGTAATAATTTTTTCGCCCTGAACTTCATTCAGTTTCTTCGAGAAATCGGCCACATTAAAACCTCCGTTTGCAAAAAGCTCGAAAGTATTCACTTTTGCACCGTAATTGTTTTCGAAAATCAGATTGTAGTTTTCCCAATAATGATTCGATAACAACACAGTATCACCTTCGTTGGCAAACATATAACCTGCCATGCTGATACCATGCGTCAAACCATTGGTAGCAACCGGATTACTGATAACTGTGTCGCCCAGCGACGGGTTTTTGCGATAAATCGACGATTTCCACAGGCTGCGGAATTCGGGTTTACCAAAACTCGGAGCATACGGAAAGATATTGGATGTAGGCACATTCAGAAGCGTATCAAACTCGGGTAAGTGCATCGAAGTTCCATCATCTTCTACGGCCTCACCAATGGTAGCATTTATTTGTTTTCCTTTAGCCTGAGCCGACTGAGCTAAAATTCCTAACTTGGGGAAGAAGATGTTTTTTCCACGATCCGAAAGCATTTCAAACACATTTGCGTTTACCTGCTGAATGGTGTTGTTGAGAGCAATTGCCTGAGCGTCCATATTTTTATGTTTTTTAGTTTATATACATACCGGTTTGTAACCTGCTGAAACTCAACAAGAATTTACACACAGATTTTTCGGCTGCAAAATTACTAATTAATTTATTAAGTTGTACTTAATTTTTGAAGTTTTTTATCCCCAAATCATTTCAATGGCTTTGGGGAAGTATTCGTATTCAAGCTTATGCACTTTCTGTGCAATAGTTTCGGGCGTATCACTGGCAGTTAAGCCGCATTTTTCCTGAAGAATAATATTTCCTTCGTCATAGTGCTCATTCACATAATGAATGGTAATGCCCGATTCAGTTTCGCCCGCTTCTTTAACCGCTTTATGCACATTGTCGCCATACATACCTTTTCCACCATATTTTGGCAACAAAGCAGGATGGATGTTGATAATTTTATCCGGGAAAGCTTTGATTAAAACCTCAGGTACTTTAAGCAAAAAACCAGCCAGTATAATATAGTCAATATTATTAGCCCTTAAAAACTGAAGAATTTCATCGCCGGCAATAAACTGCTCACGCGTAAAAGTAAACGAAGGAATTCCGAGTTTTTTTGCCCGTTCGTGTACAAAAGCGTCGACTTTGTTCGACAAAATTAAAGGAAATTCAAATTTACCGCTATCCGAAAAGTAACGTATTATATTCTCGGCATTTGAGCCCGATCCGGAGGCGAAAACTGCAATTTTTGAAGTCATTTTAGCGGTATTTTTATTGCTCATTTATATAGTTTTTGTGCAAAAAAGTGTATTTTTTTTGTCAGAGGTGAGGTGGTTTGAAGTTTTTTTTGTTACTTTGCACCGCAAAATTATAAAACAATTTCTATTTACAAACTTAAAAAACAAAAATTATGTCAGAAGTTGCAGCTAAAGTAAAAGCTATTATCGTAGACAAATTAGGCGTAGAAGAGGCAGATGTTGTTGAAACAGCAAGCTTTACAAACGATCTTGGTGCTGATTCGTTGGACACAGTAGAATTGATTATGGAATTCGAAAAAGAATTCGGTATTTCTATTCCTGACGAACAAGCTGAAAAAATTGCTACTGTAGGCGACGCTATCGCTCACATCGAAGCTATCCAAAAATAATCTTTTTCCTCGATAAGCATTTATTATGGAGTTAAAAAGAGTTGTAGTAACCGGCATTGGCGCGGTTACTCCTTTAGGCAACAGCGTTCCGGAATTATGGGACAATTTGATTAAAGGAGTAAGTGGCGCGGCGCCGATTACTCGTTTTGATACCACACAGTTCAAAACGCAATTTGCCTGTGAAGTTAAAAATTTTGATGCAACAAAGTATTTTGATCGTAAAGAGGTACGTAAGTTAGACCTTTACGCCCAGTATGCTATTGCGTCGGCTAAAGAAGCAATTGAGAACAGCGGTATCGATTTGGAAGCGATTGACAAGGACGAAGTAGGTGTTATTTTTGCTGCCGGTATTGGTGGTATTGACACGTTCGAAAAAGAAATCGGCTACTATTATCAAAACATAGAAAACGGACCAAAGTTTAATCCATTTTTCATCCCCAAGATGATTTCGGATATTGCTGCCGGTCAGATTTCTATCATGTATGGTTTTCGTGGTCCGAACTATTCGACAGCCTCTGCTTGTGCTTCGTCGACAAATGCATTGATTGATGCATTTAATTACATTCGTCTTGGAAAAGCAAACATTATATTAGCCGGTGGAGCCGAAGCAGCTATTACCCCGGGTGGAGTTGGAGGTTTCAATGCATTAACAGCATTATCGACCCGAAACGATAGCCCCGAAACTGCTTCACGTCCGTTCAGTAAAAGCCGCGATGGCTTTGTTATGGGCGAAGGTGCAGGCTGTTTAATTCTTGAAGATCTGGATCATGCACTTGCACGCGGAGCAAATATTCTTTGCGAAGTTGTAGGTGGCGGACTATCAGCTGATGCTTATCACCTGACAGCCACACATCCGGATGGATTGGGTGCTAAGCTCGTAATGTCCCGCGCATTGAAAGATGCAGGCATGAAACCCG
>JAYRXP010000305.1:0-1937 GCA_041917395.1 Paludibacter sp. | reverse complement strand
GCCCTTCGGATGTGATAGGATGTAGGATGTGCGATAATATTAAACTCGTTGATAATGAGTTTTTTCTGTTTCTTAAAAATGCGAAGTAAACTTAACTCTTTTCGGGATAAACCGCCATAGTACAATTTTGATCGGTCGGCAATAAATCGGGGGTCGTTTACCCGTTCGGGATAATAGGTGGCTATCCACTCATTGGAGTAAATACCGTACAAGTCGGTGTAGTAGGCCAAATCATTTTTAGTGGCAATTGAAACAAGTTCTGCACTATCGGCCTTGTTAAAATCGTTTATCGTATAACCTCCTTTGTCGTCGGGAAAAAAACCTTCGTAATGTACTTTAGGGTTGTATTGCCCACTGTCTGAATGTGCATATTTGTCGTGTTTAAGTACCCACGAAAGCGAAATATGTTCCTGTACTTTTGTTGTTAAAACAGTTTTATCGAGTATCAGTACATTAAGTTTCGTTTCGGGTAATATTAGCCAAGCTACATACATGATGAGTGGCAACAAAACTAATAATGACAACAATATTAAAAAAATACGTCTAATCATTCCTTTTCTGTTTTTAATATAGCAGTTATCTTAGCTAAACCAGTGCAAAGATACTGAATTAATTTTATGTTTTTCTATAATTTAAACATAACTAAAAATATTCAAATCTTTTTCTGTGGTAAAATTCAGACTGTAATGCAACAAAAGTCATCTTTATTCTTAAAAAAAACAATCTCTTAAATCGTAGTTTATGTATCTCCAGAGGCAATAAAATGCTATAAAAGACTGCAGTTATATTAAAAACATTTTTTAATTTATTTTGGTTCACCAGTTGTTTTGAAAAATTGTTGTATTTTTTGATAAACGCCAATAATCAAATGAGAATTTTAATTTGAAGTAATCAATGTGCCTGTTATTTCAGAAAAATGATACAGGTTTTGTGATTTAACACATTGAGCTTTGCCTAATTCGTGTGAACGAATTATTCGATCAACTTCATTACATCTTCCACGCTTAAATTTTTCATAATGTCCGCATCTCCGTTTACCATATTTTCGAACAGCTGAAGTTTTTCTTTTTGGAGTTGAATTATTTTTTCTTCGATAGATTTTCGACTGATAAATTTATACACAAACACCTGATTTTTTTGTCCCATGCGGTGTGCTCGGTCGTAGGCTTGAGCTTCGGCAGCGGGATTCCACCAGGGGTCGAGCAGGAAAACGTAACTCGCTGCCGTGAGATTAAGCCCTACACCACCTGCCTTGAGCGAAAGTAAGAAAACTTGTACGCCATTGTCGTGCTGAAACCGTTCCACTTCTGCTTTGCGGTCGGTGGTGCTCCCATCTAAATAGCAATAAGGCGTTTTGCTTTCGTCTAAATAATTACGGTAAATTTTGAGGTGTTCGGTAAACGAGCTAAATATAAGCACTTTGTCGCCCTGAACTAATACTTCGTTCAGTTTTTCGCACACCGTTTCGAACTTGCCCGAATCGCCTGAGTAAGTTTTGTCGGTCAACACGGGATGATTAGCCGATTGGCGCAAACGCAATAAGCCTTCGAGCAGCACAATGGCGTTTACTTTATTGTTGTTTTCGTTTTTATTTTCGATAAATTTATCGCGATAACTATTCCGAATGTCTTTGTAAAATCGGTATTGCTCGTCGCTCATATCGCACCACTGTACCATTATTGTTTTGTCGGGAAGTTCGGTCAATACATCTTTTTTATGCCGACGAAGCATAAACGGTTTTAGCAACTGCCTGTAATACTGTTGCTTGTGAGGCAATTTGCAGGCACGTACAAAATGATTTTGTGAACCCAGCATATTGCGGTTGAAAAAATGCACCTGCGACCACAGGTCGGTCAGCGAGTTTTCGAGTGGTGTGCCCGTTAAAGTCAGGAATCGCTGTCCTTTCAACATTAAACATGCCTGTGTGGTATCCGATT
>JAYRXP010000304.1:0-2727 GCA_041917395.1 Paludibacter sp. | reverse complement strand
CCAGCGAACCTTTGAAATTATAAACAGTACAACCATCGAATGTGATATTATTTACAAAATCGGCCGAATTACTGTTTACAATTGCGTATGTACTGTTGAAACCAATATCCCAAATCGTGGAGTTTTTAAATGTAATATTTTCCACAACCTGATTTTTAGCTCCCTGAACACGAAATGGAGTATTACCCAGATTATGTAATTTGCAATTATCAAACGAGAGGGTATTTACTCTGGTCATTAAATTATTATTGAAAATATAACCAATTTTAATTGCTGTCGGATCATTGTTACAATATCCTGTAAAGTCGATGTTTTCGAACTTAACGTAGTCGATAACCGAACCATCGGCAAATCCTAACATATTGGAAGTGGCAGTCGGAGTACCCGAAGTCATTGCCAGAACCGGCAAATTAGTAGGCAGTAGCCCTCTTATTTTTATATTTTTTTCGAAACGATAAACAGATGAACCGGTGAGGAACAACGCTCCCGGCTCAAGTACAATCACCTGTCCGGGTGTTGCAGCAGTAATTGCAGCCGGAAGATCTTGTCCGGAAGTAAGGTAAACATCGCCTTCGACAACAATATCGAGTCCGCCACGTTTAATTTCGCCATTATAAATTTCTATTTTGTAACCCGAATTTGCCACTGAACTGAGAACTTTTACTCCGGCAGCTTTTTCATCGGCAGTTATATCAACCGTTGTACTCGTTCCATCTGTTTTTGTTAATTTCAATGAGGTTACACTAAATCCAGGTGCCCAGTTTACCGTAATGGTATTCATAGCAGTCATTAATGAGTTATAACCTTCAAAGATATTCTCAGCCGGCGTTTTAAATGTTACCGATTCATTAAATTTTGAATTTTTAGATTCATCAACTGCATTTGCCCTGACTTTAGCTATATAATCAGTTGAGCCGGATAATTCCTTTATATATTCTTTTACAAATATTGTTTTATTCAAATTCTCTTCAATGATTACATTCCCATTTACATCTGTAATCTGCACAGTGTACGAAACGGCGCCATCAACTTTAGTCCAATTCAATGTAAGCTCTGTTTTGCTAATCGTATATGTAAGATTGATGGGACGAAACAACCTGTCGGTGTTTAAATCTTTAATTTCATCTACGATGTCGGTACAAGCGGTTGAGAGCACAACAACCAATATACTAAGCAGAATTATCCCTTTATTTATTGTTTTCATGTGTTTATAATTTGATTTTTAGTTGTCACATGGAACTTACCATGTTAAAATAATCATTACTTTGTGTGTTAATAATTATTTTAACATAGACGTTTCATCTGTTTCATAATGTATTTAATTATCAGTATCCGTAATCATTTGTCAATGAACCATTGCTTGCGTCCAAAAATATTTGCCAGATGGGCCAGAATTGTCGTTCGTTCGGTTCACGGGTAAACAGCGAATTAATTTTTGTATCTGTCAAAACATTTATGTCATTACTTATAAACCAACCTTTGTTCGATGGATAACCAAGCGCAGCACCTTCAGCATCAGTCTGTCCCTTTTCCAGACCATAAATCACAAGCGACTCGCCATCGGCAGCTGTTTTGTAATATATTTTATCCGGATAACCTGCGTAATTTCCTGTTCGGTTGGCAAGTGCAGTCATTTTTGATTTCGCTTCATTAAGTTTAACCGAAAGCAAATTCCAACGGATTAAATCGGCCTTTCGAAGCATTTCGCCGGCAAATTCGAAAGCACGTTCATCGACGATTGCATTGAAAAACGTTTCCTTACCCGCTGTTGCGGCTGTCATAAAAGCGTCTACTTTTGCTGTATTTCCAGGGAAAGCACGTTCGCGGATTGCTCTCAGATAAGGAGCTGCAGCCTCGGGTCCTTCCAACTCATTTATGGTTTCGGCAGCAATAAGATAAACCTCAGCCAATCGCATAACCTGCCAGTTAACGCCATCGTCGTTGGTCGACGTAACGACACGTGTCATCCATTCGTAGCGTAATTTACCAAAACACCAGTTTTTCAACTGACGGGGCACCTGAACACCATTTGTCCACTCGTAAGGAACACAGGTAATATCGCGACGGATATCGTCCTTATCGTAATCGTAGAAAAGCGTCGGAAGCGGGCCATTAACACCACCCTGAGCCTGCTGAGTGTATTTGTCGGTAGTGGTATGTTTTACTCCGAATGTGTACAGAACACGACCACGTCCATCCGAAAAAGGCAATTCGTAAAGCGATTCAAGTCCGGTAGTTGTTTTATCCTGACAAAGGTTTTTAAAATTCTGAACAAATGATCCCAGCTCGCAGGTTTTACTATTAATTACTTCCAGAGAAGCATTTTTAGCCTTCAGATACATTTTTTCGACAGAAAGTTCTGTGTCGTTGCTTCGGCGGATTGTACCATCCGGACGTTGTGCAAAACCGGCTGCCTGCAGGCAAATGCGCGCCAAAAGTCCCTTAACAAAAGCTTTGTTTACATGTTCTGTACTCTGAGTAAGTGCCGACTGCTTTGGCCACGCCACATATCCGGCAGCTTCTTCCAAATCAGCAATCAGTTGTTTAAAAATCACATCTCTGTCCGATTTCGGCACATAAAGTGTTTCGGTGGTCAGCGGTTCGAAACGGGCAGGAACATCACCCCAGGCTTTGATTAAATCGTAATAAATCATGGCCCGTAATGTTAAGGCTTCGCCCAACCAATGAGCCAGCACAGCATTATTTTTAACATCGCCGTAAGCACGT
>JAYRXP010000303.1:0-1643 GCA_041917395.1 Paludibacter sp. | reverse complement strand
TGATGCAACTGCACCGATGGACAGCATTTTTCTGCTTACGCCAGCCGGCGAAATGGAAATATCGTCCAACCCGATGAACAAATACTCTAATATCCGTAAAGATTTGAGCGTGGAAGCAATGGGACCAGCGTACACCTGTGCGCTGAAACTTCGAAACACATTAAAAAAACAAATTGGTTTTGTGGTAAATGCGCAGGGAGGTTCGTCGATTACGGCCTGGTACGGACCCGGAAAATCAAATTACGATGCAGCACTTAGCCGAGCCAAACAAGTGCAGCGTTTTGGACGTATCAGAGCCATTATCTGGCATCAGGGCTCAGCCGATAATTCAGCAGGTTTGCTCGATAATTTTGTTAGTTACAAAACAAAACTGGCGGCTATGGTTCAGAATTTCAGAACCGATTTGAACGAACCGGATATGTTTTT
This sequence comes from Paludibacter sp., assembly GCA_041917395.1. GTDB lineage: Bacteria > Bacteroidota > Bacteroidia > Bacteroidales > Paludibacteraceae > Paludibacter. The sequence continues at coordinate 1,217 of JAYRXP010000303.1, read as the reverse complement.
CGTTCTTGGCGAGCTGGCTGAGCGTACCGAGTTTGATCAGTTCTCAGCTACGGTGGTACAACCTGTGTCAACCTATATTTCCAAATCGGATTATGTAGTTACAGATGGAACAACGTTATTGCCTGATGGTATCCATTTCGATGAGCCAAGTGTTAAACTGCTGGGAGAACGCTATGCCGATAAATTGATTCAGCATGTTTTTACTTCAAGTTCAACAGCAACACCAAATGTGCTGAACAGCGATTTCCCGAATATAAAAAAAAACGGTAATGGAGGAGTGATTATTGAAAATAAACATGCCAATTGCGAGTACAAAATTTCGGATATTTCGGGACGATTTCTGACTTCAGGCAAATTATTGCAGGGTCAGTCCGGTTTGGTATCGCTTAAAAGCGGCATTTATTTAATTTCTTTTTTGCAAAACGATAATTTCAAGTCATTCAAATTTATTATTAACGATTAAAAATAAATACGGTTATGAAAACAATTTACAGCTTAATTACCAGGAAATCAAAAGTGATTATTTTTTCATTTACGATATTGACATTATTATTTTTTAGTTTAAGCTTACAAGCCCAAACAAATCCAACTCCTCAGGCTTTGCCTTATTCACAGGATTTTTCAGGTTTAACTGGTACTACACCAACTTTTCCGGCAGGTTGGCAGGCAGGACAGGTATCAACGTCTGCACCAAGTTCGGCAGGAAGAACCAGTTTGCCAACAGTAGATAAGGCAATCGTTGCAGGCAATGCATCAAGTACAACTTCGGGTGCATACGATTTTGTAGGAAAAATTGGATTTTTAAGTGTTGGAAGTTCTGATGTTGAGTTATGTTTGGCATTAAACACAACAGGAAACAGTAATATAAAAATTTCGTTTGATGCAATGACGATACGGAATCTTTGGGATGGTACAAATTCAATAAACTATCAAAATGGCTTAGTTTTACAATACAGAGTTGGTTCTGCGACTGCATTTACGCCCTTAGCTTATGCACCAGCCGAATACTTGTCAGGAACTACAGTTCAAACATCTGCGGTTACTACCGGTATAAATCCTCAAACAGGACTTAATGCTTTTTTGCCAGCCGAATGTGAAAATCAGGCCAGTGTTCAAATCAGATGGATTTACCGTAATGTTCCGGGAGGTACAAGCGGAAGCCGTCCAAGTATGGCTCTTGATAATATCTCTGTACAACAAATACCTGTAACATTTAC
>JAYRXP010000302.1:0-5422 GCA_041917395.1 Paludibacter sp. | reverse complement strand
GAATCATTTGTCCATCCCGCACCACTCCATTTATCCCAAAAAACTTCTTCGCGAATGCCGTGAGGACCATCATCGGTCCACACTTCAGGAATACCCAAACGGGGAACTCCCTTAGAACTGAATTTGGATTGAGCATGACACATGGCCACTTTTTCTTCCAGCGTCATAAGCGAAAGCGCATGTTGAATACGTTTCTCAATAGGTTGATTCACATCCAGATAAACCGGTTTTTGAGCATTTAAAAGGAAAACTGGTGAAAGCAGAAGCGCAAAAATGAATTTTGTTAGTTGATTTCGTTGCATTTTGATTTTAAAAAATGGATTTATTTGTTGAGTTTACTATGACTATTAAATCATAATGATTTCTGTCGACAAAAATAGTCAATATTCAAGTTGCAAAATTGAAAAATAGTCCAGAATTAACAAATATACTTATAAAATAGTCCGAAAGTACAAGGTGACTGCTTTTAAATGAATAATTGATTAAAAATTTATATTACAAATATAACTGTTTTATTTGAAAACAGTCTTTTTATAAAACTACTTTTGTTACCTGTGAACCATTGGTATTCGCCAGTTGAATAAAATAAACACCGGTAGAAAGCCTGAATGTGTGGCTATCTGCATGGGAAATTTTTTCAGCGGTAACACATCTGCCGGATACATCAAAAATGTTCAATGTGAGGTTGTCAACTAATGTTTCAATTCGGAGTTGTCCTTTTGAGGTTTTTAGCTCAGCTAATGACACGTTTGCTTCTTTTGTTTTAGGAGCAGCAGATAAGTTATATACATTCGATAGCATTTTAGCTGCATACCTTTCACCCAGAATTTTTACACTTGCTGCATCAAAATGAGGGTCGCTTGTATCAATCAACGGTGTCAACCCATCAGAACTTACCCATTCGGAATTTGGTACAAAGGTAGTAATTGTCCGGATCATAGTATTAAATGCTGCCACTCCCGAACACCATTGAGCTATTTCGCCGGCAATAAAAAACAGGTTCGGAATCCCAAGATCTGTTCTGAAATCGCTTACCATTTTAGTCAGTTTGATCTTATATCCGGCCGGATCGCCGCTATTACTTTCGCCCTGATGCCATATAATTCCTTTAATTTCGCCAAATTTTTGGATTTCGAGTGCACGTCGCAAGGCTTCTTCATAAAGCCGGTCGGAACTACCTTTCAACCACGATTCAATCGCTGAACCTCCGCGTGCATTCTGCATCAATCCGATGGGATGCTGCGTCTGGTCGCGTATTGTTTTTACAAACGAGCAACTCGGACTCATTTGCTGCATGCTCAGTTCTTTCCGTACCGATGAATACTTATTCAGTGGGTTGGAAGCAATTTCCATATTGGCTGCAGGAGTCAGAATATATACATTTTCAATCGGAGCTAAGTCGTTGGCTGTCATGGTACCTCTGCCGGCCATGTTCGACTGTCCGATAGCCAGGAATATATCCAGCTTGGGCAATACTTCGAACTCTACAGCGTAGGTTTTAGTATTCTGACCGTTCTGCGAAACGATTGTTACCACAGCCGTTCTTTCCTGGACTGTTCCAGTGAGATTTGTAGCTTGCGTAACTGTGACTGTTGCAAACGGATCAAAAGTAGCTACGCTAATTACCGGTTTCTGAGTCGTGGTATATGGAAGGTACGTCCGGTATTGGTATGTGTCCTTATTAAAGTTTTCAATGCCGTCATTATCGATTTTCAACGAAGTAATGCTTGCATCACCCGGATTGGCCGAGAATTCGAAGGTAACTTTATAAACTACAGAATCAGCCCCGATTTTAGCTGTAACCAAAGCAGTCCGTTGTGAAAGTGTTCCTGCGAGATTTGTGGCATTTGTAATCCTTACGGTGCAAAGCGGATTGGCTGCCAAAGCCGTCACTGCGGGTGTTATCGTGGCATTGTAAGGCAAGGTCACGAAATAGCGGGTCTGCGTGGGTGCAAAATCATCGACTAATGTACCTCCGACCTTCAATTCAGAAAGTTTGAATGGTTCAATGTTCTTTTCGGCAACCTGCAATTCCGGTTTTTTCCCACTTGCATTTTCCTTGGAATGAAATTGAACGATTATACCTGCATTAAAAGCATCTTTTACTGCATAACGATCCTGTAATTTAAACGAAATAAATGTTTCACCCCGTTGAATAGCTGCAGAAACAGCAGTTGTAACATCCCAATCATAGTATTGTGCTGTTGGATTGCCAATCACATCAAGTGAAGCCACAGGAGTTGTCGAAACGGTTCCTGTTTGTTCTGTCACATTATTAAAAGTCAATGCATCTTCGGCCCAACCGGTAAGTGAGGTTGTATAAAGGTCGAACCCGTGCGCTTCATTTACCGTTCCGTACAAACGGAGTTTCACCCGATCGAACAAATTGATGTTGCGCAGGTCAAATTTGAGGTAAGGAATGCTCCACCACATAATATCCGATGCCGGATTGCGGTAACAATTGAGAGTTGTGCCCATTCCACGGATTTCGTTTCCGGTGGCACCGGTTGTGCTTTTGGTCAGGTAAACATCGTCAGTCGGGTACGCCGAAGTCATGATTGATGGTAACAGATCAGCGCTTTTTACCACATTAGAATATCCTGATTTTATACCGCAACTTGCATACACGCGATAATAAAACGAATTTACTGAAACAGGAATTGCCTTGTCAGAATAACTTGTAGTATTTTCGGGTACAGTGGCAATCAGCGACCAGTTTGTACCATCGCCTGAACGTTCAATTTTATAATTGTATTCCGAATTGGTATTGTCGGACCACGAGAGGTTGATTTCTGAAGTTGAAACCACGCTTGCCGAAAGGTTTGTTGGCGCCGAAAGTGTTAAACTGAGGTAATAATCGTAAGGCAATACAAATTCACACCCTTGCGCAATCAGGTATTCCACAATCAGTTTAAACTGGTCGAGTTTAGCAGAAGTCCATTGATTGGGATGTCCCTGCAAAACCATGTAATCGTAGGTCGTTTTATAGGTGTTGTAATTAGTTACAAAAAATGCATATTCCGGATTTCCCACGCCATTTTCCATATCTACCCTTTTTGTCAGGTTTACGATGCCGCTGGAGGCGGGAGCCGGAATGGAAGGGAACATAAAGGCTTTGTAATTCGGATCCTCTGAGATTACCGTATTGGTAGCCGCATCGCTGGCATTGAAAGGCGTCCCGAATGAATGCATTTGTACACCTAACAGATTTTTAATCAATTGTGTCGCCTGATCGAAATGTGATTTCTGATACTCATAACCAGTTCCTTTAAATTCGGGATCAACATGGTCGAGGCCATGATGCCAGATTTCGAAAAGCTTATCGCCTTCGCTGTTTACGGCACTCAGGTAAGAATTCAGGGTGCTGGGAGCAGTGGCATCAAAGCGGTTAGCAATGGCTCCCAAACCAGCTTTTACTTGTTTTTGTTTGAGATAATCCATAGTGGCAATACTTGGGCAAACACCATTCAAAACCTGCAAATCGTCCAATTTAAGCATTATTTTAATACCGTTCCTTTTCACTTCGCCCGGTTCGCCGTATGATAGGATTGCACTCGTAGTAGTGTAGAATACAGACCAGATAGTGGGTGCTGTGAATGAGAAGAAGTTGCCTGCACGACTTACAGCTGATATTAAAGTCACGTTATCAGAAGCAGCAGGTGTGTACCCGCTACCAATCCGGGCATCGAGTGTACAACCGTAAATATCGAGCGTGCCGGTCGAATTAATCTGGTCGTAATCTGTACCTGCAGTATTTGTACCATTAATATTCATAACACATTTTCCGGTCAATGCCAGACTTGCATCCGTAAAAGTGAAAATACCCGTTCCTGTGTTGCCGCCCGGAGAAAGAATTCCCGTGGAAGGGACAAAAGTTCCCGCACTGAAAACACCACGTCCTGCCACTGTTCCACCGTTATTGTTGAAAGTGATTTTGTTGGCGTTGCTAATAGCTGGTTGGGCATTATCCGAAACATTGAAATTGAAAACGCCACCTGTATTATTGTTAAATACACAAGCTGTGGTGGTTGAATTCCCGGTAATAGCTTTAGTTACATTCACTGTTCCCGTATTGTTAAATGTTGAATTGCTACCTCCGAAATAAATGTTTCGGGCAGATGCCGAATTCAACGACATGGTGCCGGCATTGTTGAAAATATTGGTAATGGTGGAAGTCGCATTGGCCATAACTGCTCCCGCCGTAGTATTTGTATTGGATAAAGTAAGTGTTGCACCCGATTGATTATTAAACACATTGGACACGACGGCTGAACTTCCGCCCATGTATAGCGCACCCAATGGAAAATTCTCATCAATAGTCAGGTTTCCTGAATTGGTAAATGTACAAGTATTATTGGCATTCTGCGGGTTCATGTAAATGCCATATCCCGCAACGGCAGGTCCGCCATGTAATACAAGTATTCCGTTGTTGGTGAAAGTAATGTCTTTTGAATTGGAAGAGGCGATAGTCCCGGCGTAGGCCAAATTATAGCCCGAATAAAGCGTGATATTTGCTGTTGACGCAAGAGTGAGGTTTCCCTGGGTCAGCTGGATAAACCTCCAGTTTTTATAATCCGATGTGCTACCAAAAATATAAGTTCCATCCATCACGGTGTAACCGGAAGTGATTTCGAAAAGACGCGCCTGAGCAGGCAGGTTGAATGTCATGTTACCGCCAAATGTAAAGCGTGCTGTGCGTCCTGTGGTCGATTGGGAAAAGGAGATGCAAGCGACTCCCGAAGCTGCCGGTCGTGCAGTCAGGTCAACCAGCAGTGATCCTGTGTTGGTGAATTTAGCATCGCCGGCATCTGTTCCGTTACTAAACTTAAGCGCTTGATTTGTATTGGAAACAATAGTCTGTTTGATAGTGAGTGAGCCTTCGTTTACAATTTCCCCTGCTGCAACATCTACCAGCGGATCGAGGCTGACGGTTTGTTCTACATTCAACATACCGGTTGCAGCTATAATCAGTTTCCCCTGAACGGTAATCTGATTGATTTTACCGGCGTTGCCGTTAATTGTTACGGTGAATGTTTTGGGAATAACCACGTTGTCGGTCGAAGTTGGGGTGGCGTTCGAACTCCAGTTGGTAGCAGAACTCCAAAGGCCGTCGCCGGCAACGCCATTCCAGGTGACTGTGGCACCAAAAAGTGAAGTGATGAAAAACAACCCGGTGAAAATAAGAGCTGCTTTGAAGAAATTTCCGGAAATTTTCATGGACGTATTTTTTGATTGAAAGCATTAAAAACCGCTAAGAACACATAAATATGCCCTTAGCGGAAATAAGATAGAATTAGTTTAATACAACTTTTTGGGTATAGTTTCGTTTGGCATTTGTCAAACGAACGATGTAAATACCTTTCAGTCCGGAAGTTGAGATGTTGGTTGTTTCGCCTTTGATTGACCGTGCCAATAACAGTTT
>JAYRXP010000301.1:0-8533 GCA_041917395.1 Paludibacter sp. | reverse complement strand
CGGACAAAAGATATTAGAACAAAAACTTTTGAAAGATAACACATTAATCCCAATTCCTGACTTTGCCAAGGGTATATATTTGGTTAAAGTTAATGTTGCCAACAAAAACGTAACGAAAAAAATAGTTGTGAACTGAGAATGGTATTTCTCTTGTGTAGAACGATATTTTAGGAAAAGTTAGAATGCACCAAAATTTAAAACAGAAAAAATGACAACTACAGATAACAAACAGATTTATTTCGCACCCAAAATTGATGTGATACAGTTTGATAATGAAATATCGCTGCAATTGGAATCTTCCAATTTCAATCCACCTGCAGGTCCGGATGAGGTGTGGAATGTTCCTACACATTTCAACAACAATCCGTATTCAAATTCTATCGGTTAAGCTAGCATTTATCCAATAAAAAGGCTAAATTTGAAGAAAAACCAAGCAATAATTTTTTGTTGGGATAAGTTGCTGCATGTCAAAGTTATAACTTTATGCTATTTAATAAAATGAGAAAACAAATCTCTCTCAAGAATCACTTTACTTTTTTTTGTTCAGCAGTTCTTACCATAACATTACTTTTTTTTAATGTAAACGAAAATTCAGCTGTATCTGTAAGCAAAACCCCCAAATACGTTTACCTGTCGGATTTACCAAACATGAAATCGGACGAAGCCATAAACGGACGGGCACGAATACTTACACTGAAAAATCGTAGCGGAATAAATCCGACAAGTATTCATACTAATATTCGGTTCGACAAACACACACTTAACGAGCCACAAGGAACTGTGGTGCTTTGGTTCTTTTCGTTGGAAGATCTAGCTGCAAGTTACATGGTCGACCACATGAAATTGAATAATCAACATTTTGCATTTTATCCTTTTTTGAGCGACAATGTACAGCCTAATGATGTGGAAAAAGCCAATTTTCATTTTGGTTGGGATCGTGGAAACGAACTTAGGGCTCAGTTTTATAGCGGTATTCATTTCCCAGCTTATGAACCGCCATTCAAAGCTTTTGTACAAGCTGTACCTTTCAATTATTTTAATAAATATCAGTGGTATCAGGTTGCATTTACATGGGATGATAAAACAAAAACCATGAGTCTTTATGTGAATGGAATTCTAATAGGTAAAAGCGATCGTTTTAATTCCGATTTTTACCGCACAAAGGTAAATCCGACTTTGTATACTGGAGCACCCGCACTTTGTCATGGCGAAATTCGTTTTTACGACAATGCTCTTTCCGAGAAAGAAATCTACAACGATTTCCGTGTTTCCTCAACCGATTATAATTATAAAACCGAAAAAGAATTAAGGCATATTTTCGATGGAGAAAAGCTGAAAAATTTCACGTTTAAGCCCAATGCCAATTGGTCGAAACAAATGGATATAAGTTTTAAAAATCAGGACGATATTAAAAATTTCTATATACAAGGGCATGTTGCTTCAGTAAAACCGAATGGACATCCTGATGGATTATTGATTGAGACCCCCGATGTTACTTTTGAACGTAAAAATAGGGATCAGCAGGTTTATATTTGGTCAAATCAGACATTCGAAGGAAATATCTATGTTGAATTTGAATGGATGTCGCTTAAACCGGGCGGATTGTCGTTGTTGATGGTTCATGCTTCGGGGATGGCACGCGAACCCTTTTTGGATGATTACCCCAAGCGTACTTCAGGACAGATGTGGACAATTTACAAAGAAGATGTCCGGAGCTACCACTGGGAGTTCTACCGCGAGATGCACGATGTGCGTAACGATGTGGCTAATTCTTTTAGTCGTAAGAATCCTTATGCATTTCGGAATGGATTTGGCTGCGATAGCAAACCAGTTGAGATTAACAAATGGCATAAGTTACAGCTTCTTGTAATTGACGGAAAAGCTCAAGGTGCTATTGATGGCAAAATTTTGCTGGAATTTACCGATAATTCACGCACCAATACCGGATGTATTCTTAACTATGGAAACATAGCTATTCGCGCCATGCTTCATAGTAAATTAGTATACCGGAATTTGAAAGTGTATACCGAAAAATTACCTTTTACTGAGGTGAAACTTACATCTTCTGATAAAACAAAAATTAATTAAATCACTAATAATAATTAGCAGCATTATGACAAATCACTTTGAAATAAAAAATAATTGGAAATTACTTGTAGTAATTTTTTTATTCGTTTCAGTTTCATCCTTTGCCGACTCAAAATCAGGACTTAAATACACATATCTTGTAAATGTATCTGAATTAGCAAACGGTGAAATGGTAAAAGGTCCGGCTCGCATATTGACCCTAAAAAATCGTAAGGGAATTAATCCTACAAGTATACATACCAGCATTCAACTTGGAAAACATACGTTAAACGAGAAAAAAGGTTCGGCAACACTTTGGTTTTTTGCGTTGGAGGATTTAGCAACGAGTTTTACTGCCGACCATATGGCAATTGACAATCCGTATTTTGGCAATTATCCATTTTTAAGCGATAATCCGATGCCACGAAATTTTGACGATTCTAACTTCTATTTTGGTTGGCTTCGTAAAAACGAACTTCGTGCTCAGTTTCATCATGGAGATTTGGGTGTAGGCATTACACCTCCGCAAAAAGTTTGGGTACAAGCTGTGCCTTTCAATTACTTTGTTAAGCATCAATGGTATCAACTCTCTTTTACGTGGGATGAAGACAAAAAAGATGCAAGGCTTTATGTAAATGGCATTCTTGTCGGTACAAGTGATCGTTTCAATAAAGACTTTTACCGGGATAAGGCTGGAAGCATTTTGTACACCGGAGCTCCGGCTATTTGCCATGGCGAAATACAGTTTTACGACAAAGTACTTTCACAGGAAGAGTTATATGCTGGTTATCATGCCTCGGCAACAGATTTCAGTCCCGCCATTGAAAAAGAACTCAAGCATCTTTTTGCGGGTGAAGACCTAAAAGATTTTACCTTTACACCGAACGAAAACTGGATAAAAAAAATGGATATTGATTTTCAGAATCCGTCTCATATCGATAATTTTTATATTCAAGGCGAAGTCGCATCTGTAAAACCGAATGCTCACCCTGATGGGTTGCTTATTGAAACCCCCGATGTTACATCCGAAAGTCGCAACAGAGATAAACAGGTTTATATTTGGAGTCATCAGACTTTTGAAGGAAATATATATGTAGAATATGAATGGAAATCTCTTAAACCTACTGGACTCTCGCTTTTGATGGTGAATGCATCGGGAATGGCACGGGAAGATTTTATGGCGGATTATCCCAAAAAGACAGCAGGGAATATGAGAACCGTGCATGGCGAAAATGTCCGGAATTATCATTGGGAATACTATCGTGAAATGTTTGACGTGCGAAACGATGTGGGAACCGCTTTTAGCAGGAAAAATCCATTCTCGTTCCGGCATGGTTTCGGAAGTTATGATAAACCCTTTGCACTTTACGAATGGCATAAGGCACAATTTTTAGTGATAGAAGGAAAAATTCTTGCGGCAATTGACGGTAAAGTAGTGATGGAAATAGACGATAATTCACGCACGAATACCGGTTGTATTTTAAATTATGGGCATATTGCTTTGCGGGTTATGTTTCATAGCAAAATGTTGTTTCGCAATCTGAAAGTCTATAACGAGAAGTTACCGTTTAGCGAGGAAGTTTTTAAAACCAAGTTATAAATAATTTTGCTTTGCGCTAAAACCAAGTTGATTGTACTTTTTTAATAACGATTTTGAATGTTTTTAGCCCATGTATTGTTGTTATAACTATATATTTGCACTCCGTTTCTTTGGAAATGAGTCGTGCTGAAATTATCACAAATTTAAAAAAATAATGTGTCGAAAAATAGCGAGTTTTGTTTTATTATTTTTTACATGCTTTTTACATAGCCAACCACTGACATGGAATTTGCCTAGCAAAGAAAATGCAAAGCTTTTGCAACCCGAAGCTGTAAGTGCTATTATGAGCGATGCGGACAAGTTTCTAAAGACCAAAATCGGCACGGTGATGGACAAAGAATTGATTCCGGCAAGTGGAGATAAGCATGATTATATGAGCGGAGGAATATACTGGTGGCCAAACCCCGATACAAAAGATGGATTACCATATATCAGGAAAGATGGAGTTATAAATCCACAAATGATGAATCTAGATTCGAAAACTCTTGGGAATGTGGTAAAAAGTGTACGGTCGTTGTCGCTGGCTTATTACCTTAGTTCCGACGAAAAATATGCTGTCAAAGCAGTCGACAACCTGAAAATATGGTTTGTAAACAGCGAAACTAAGATGAATCCCAATTTGAATTACGGACAAGTTGTACTTGGAACAAATAATGGAAAAGGACGACCTTACGGAATTATTGACACCTACATTTTAATAGGAATGCTTGAGTCGGTTGAACTGCTTCGATATTCGACAAGTTTTAAGGATGCTGATAAACAGGCTTTGGTTAGTTGGTTTTCGGCATATCTAGACTGGTTACTGACATCCGATTTAGGACAGCAGGAGAGTAGAACCGAAAATAATCATTCGGTAGCTTTTGACGCTCAGGCTATTCGCTATGCACTGTTTGTGAATAAAACTGATGTCGCTCGAAAAATAATTAATGATTTTCCTCAAAAACGGTTATTTAAGCAGGTAAATCCCGATGGTGCTCAACCGCTTGAACTTGCTCGTACCACGGCATTTCATTATTCAAATTACAATTTGATGCATTTTTTGGATATTGCAGCTATGGCAAAATCGTTGAATATTGATGTCTTTAATGCAACATCAACCGATGGAAGAAATATCAAAAAGTCAATAGAATTTCTAATTCCATACCTAGGAAAGCAGGTAAATGATTTTCCGTATCAGCAAATTAAAGAATGGGATAAGGTTCAACAAGAGTTTTGTTGGACTCTGATGCGAGCTGATTCATTTGTTCCAAAACCTGCTTATAAAGAAATTTATTCGAAACACTTACCTCTAAATGGTGAATCTTATAATTACATCATTTATTCCAATTAATGCCACTATTTTAAATTAATAATAACCAATATATCAATGAATAAAACATTTAAATTAGTACTTATTGCAATTTTAATTGGTACTAACATTCCCGAATTCAATGCCCAAATGTGGCGTAGTGCTTTATATCCTAAAAACTGGAATCCGGGTTTTTCGGATAAAGAAGGACGGTTTTTACACGATTTTTCGTATGCCGGTTATCACAGTGGCTTAACGGCAATACCGTTTGTTGATAAAAACATTGTTGATATAACAAAACCACCTTACAATGCTGACAATACGGGAAAGACTGATGTGACTAGAATTTTACAAAAAGTCATTGACGATTTGTCATCTAATGGCGGCGGTGTAGTATATTTGCCTGAGGGCGAATATACTACAAGTATTGATGAAGACAAAGAAATAGGATTAAGTATAACATCGAGCAATATTGTAATAAGAGGTGCAGGAGCACAGAAGACATTTATCAAAAACACATCAACGCAAATGCGCCAGAAAACGCTGATTTATTTTTCGAGTAAAAATGGTGCGTGGAATAAGGTTGTTGGGAAGCAAATCAAGCTGTCGGAAGATATATTATTACCGACTACTACTATTCCTCTCGAAGATGTAAAATCATTCAAAAAAGGAGATTTTGTAATAATAAAAACGGATGTTACTCCCGGATTCAGAGAAGATCATAACGTGGGTGCACATTGGGATAAACTGACAAAAGGGCTTCATTTTTTTCGCGAAATAGTATCGGTGAATGAAAAAAACAAGACTATTGAAATTGATGTGCCTACACGTTATTTTATGAAAAAACGAGACAACGCTCGCATGTATTTAGCGCCTCCGCAGTTGTCGGAATGTGGTATCGAAAATCTATCTATTGGAAATGTTGAGCACCCGAATCCCGAAGGATGGAAAGAGGCCGACTGGAATATTCCCGGATCAGGAAGTTACGATGTGCATGGGTCTCACCTTATACAGTTTCGGAATGTATACAACTGTTGGGCAAAAAATGTACACACTTTTCGTCCGAAAGAAAATAAACAGGATATTCATACCGTTTCGAACTGTTTGAGAGTAAGCGACAGTCGTTTCGTAACTATCGAAAAATGTAATCTTCAGAAAAGTCAGGGCGAAGGTGGTGGTGGAAACGGCTATATGTACACACTCGAAGGAAACGATTGTTTAATTACAAATTGCCATGCGGAACACGGTAGACATAATTACGACTTTAAAAATATGAATGCAAACGGAAACGTAATTCATAATTGTTACTCAAAAGACTCTTATTTAGCTACCGATTTTCACATGTATCTAAGTATGGCTAATTTGATTGATTGTTTTCAGTCCGATGGCGATTTTATCGATGCTAAATTCCGCCCGTGGGGTTTTGCCAATTCGCGCCATATGCATTCAACAACACAGTCGGTAATGTGGAACACAAAAGGTTTAAAAGCTCATAAAAGCGGAATGTTGATAATGTCACGCCAATTCGGACACGGATATGTTATCGGAACTTCGGGCGTAATGAGCAAGGTAGTTACAACACCGATTTCGGGTGTAGAGCGCGAAATTGAATACAATACCGAACCTGTCGATTGGGTTGAGGGCGAAGGTAAAGGCGAAAGTCTTGATCCTCAGTCGTTGTATTTGGACCAATTTGCAAAAAGGCAGGAAAGAATAAAAAAGGGAAATAAGTAACTACGAATAAATGAGTTACAAGTTCTTTTTAAATGATATAAAAAACAAACGTATGAAAATATTATTTTCTATCATGTTGCTATTACTCCCGTTTTTTTGTGTAGCACAAACGGGCGTGTTGGTCGAAACCGAAAGTTTCAAAAGCAAGGGCGGCTGGCAGGTAGATCAACAATTTATTGATCAAATGGGATCGCCTTTTTTACTTGCTCACGGTATGGGAAAACCGGTAGTAGATGCAAATACACAAGTGGAAATTCCGAAAAACGGAGAATGGCACGTATATGCGCGCACGTGGAACTGGTGCAGTCCGTGGTCGACCGAACATTTTCCGGGAGTATTTAAACTCTCAATCAACGGAGCAAGGTTGACTAATGAATTAGGAATCGGTAAAGCTTGGAGTTGGGAATATGCAGGTAGCATAAAACTGAAAAAAGGTGTTGCCGGGTTGTCGTTACACGATTTGGCAGGATTCGAAGGACGTTGCGATGCTATTTTTCTGACTCAGGAAAAGAATGTGAAAATTCCGAATGAAGGTGAAAGTTTATACCAATTCAGAAAAAAAATGCTAGGACTCTCCGAAAAACCTGAAAAGGGTGGAACATATGATTTAATAGTAGTGGGGGCTGGAACTGCTGGACTTGCTTCCGCAATTACCGCTGCCCGAAATGGACTAAAAGTGGCGTTGATACACAACAGACCTGTTGTAGGAGGGAACAACAGCGTAGATATTCAAATTCCTATTCATGGCGATTTTAAACTTGCACCTTATCCTCGATTAGGAGAAACGGTAGCTGAGATGGGCGATATTTATAAAAGTTCGTTCACGGTGAACAAAATACTGAATACGGAAAAAAACCTGTCTTTTTTTCCAAATATGCATGTTTTCAAAGTTGAAACTGCCAACGAAAAAATCAATTCGGTTACAGCCAAGCATATCGAAAATAGTAACGAAATTATTTTTTATGCTCCGCTGTTTGCCGACTGCTCAGGCGATGGAAATGTAGGTTTCTTAGCCGGAGCTGAATTTAGAATTGGTCGTGAGGCTCGCTATCAGACAAAGGAAACACTTGCACCCGACCGCCCCGATAACCAAATTTACGGAACAACCATTATTTGGCAAAGTGAACCGAAAGCAACTTCAGTGACTTTTCCTGCATGTGAATGGGCTATACAATTTACCGAAGAATCGAGCTATAAAATGACAAGAGGAGACGTTTTTTGGGAAACGGGATTTTACAACGACCCCATTCTCGATGCCGAATTTAACAGAGATTATTTGTTCAGAGCAATTTACGGTAACTGGGCATTTTTGAAAAATAAGAGTGCACAAAAAAATGAGTATGCAAACAGAGAATTAAGTTTTTTGGGACATATAGCAGGTAAAAGAGAATCTCGAAGGTTAACAGGAGATGTGCTTTTCACGCAATCGGACATAGAAGGTGCATATGTAAAATACGACGATGCCATTGTAACTGGAACTTATCCTATCGACCAGCATTTGCCCGAACCCAAAAATGCGTTTTTCTTTCCCGGAAAAGAGTTTCGTTCCACAATGAAACACAATTTCAACGATAAAGGGATATCGCAAAAATACCTTCGCCCCGATCAGGTGAATCCTCCTTACCGAATTCCTTACCGTGCACTTTATTCGCGAAATATAAATAATTTGTTCATGGCGGGTCGTAACGTGAGTATAACCCACATTGCGTTAGGTTCTACAAGAGTACAAGCCACTACCGGTATGATGGGAGAACTAGTAGGATACGCAGCTAAATTATGTGTAAAGTACAACTGTTCGCCGCGCGATGTTTATGCAAATCATTTGGACGAATTGAAGTCGTTTG
>JAYRXP010000300.1:0-7805 GCA_041917395.1 Paludibacter sp. | reverse complement strand
TTATTCCCGGTGTGCGATATAAAATGGACCCCATTACCATCGGTAGCAACGTAAACCGTATTCTTTCCGTCGCTCGAAATATCAGTAATAATATCCGAACCAACATCTACCGATTTGTAAAAAGTGAGTTTATCAATATCGAAACAAACAACACCGGTTTTTGAAGTACCCATGTATAATGTATTTCCAACGCACGTCAGGCGGGCAAAAAATGATTGCTCCACGTTCAGAACTTTGTATTCGTAGAAATTAATTTTACCCGTAAGTTTGTTGTACGAACACAAGCCTTTTTTGGTTGTCATCCAAATAAGGGATTTTGAATCAAATGCAATTCCGGTTATATGATTGTTTGCCGACAATGCATTTTTATCCAAAGCTAAAAATCGGACATTATTCTCTTTATCCAAAATAAACAAGCCCTTTTCGGTACCAATGTATAGCATTTTATCCTTACTATCCCATTTCAGGGAAGTCACTATTCCATCAATTTTATCCTGAAAAACTTGCTGAAGTTCATCTTTTTGTTTATCAAGTTTCCACAATCCTATCGCATTGCCAATGTACAATTGACCTGAAACAGTTTCGGCAATGGCGCGTACCCTTTTTTTGTTGATATCGCCATTATTAAAGCGATAGTGTTTAAAGTCAACACCATCAAAGCGGTCGAGGCTATTGTCAGTCCCAATCCAAATGAAACCAACGGAATCTTTATAAAAGGAGGTAACTACAAAATTGGACAGACCATTGTCCATAGTGAGTGAGCGAAAAGTAGCAGTTTGTGCATTTACAATACATGTAATTGCTGTTAGGGTAAAAAGTAAATAATATTTTACACTGCCAAAAGTCATTAATTATAAGTCAAAAGTGGTTTTTTCGTATGACATTTAAAATATGATTGGCAAATGTAATAAATAATAACAAATAATCAAGTTCAAGGGAAGTTTTAATTTGAAAATTCATTTAATTTCAACCCTGATTTATTCATCTTTTCCTTTTGCATTCACAAAAGTATTTTCGATTTTTAAATGGTATTGTGAGCAACTTTGTAATCACTTTTTTTAACATGGCAGATAAACACAACAACAAAATTATGATTTTATAGTAAGCACAATCATTAATTAATTACCGATAAAAACTGTTTTAAAAGAATGAACCGTAATTTTTGAATTAATTTGGTATTTAATTGTATGAATTAATCAGTAATATTCCTTTGATTTTTATTACTTTTGTTTCAAAATTTAATCTTAATGCTATATGGAGTTCAATTCCAAATCCTCACGTCGCGATTTTTTACGCCAGCTTTCAGTTATAACTGCCACAGCAGCCATTTCGGGACTTTCGCTGGAAAGTCTATCGGCCAAAAACCCAAAACCACGTAAAGTGGGTGTTTCCGAAAAAGTAAACCTGGCTTGTATCGGGGTTGGAAACCGTGCTGCCGAAATTATCAAAGAACTCTACAAAACAGGCCATTGCAACATTGTAGCCTTGTGCGACACCGATATGGGAGCACCTCATACGGTGGAAATTATAAATAAATTTCCGAACGTTCCACATTTTCAGGATTTCCGAAAAATGTTCGATAAAATGGCGAATAAGATTGATGCCGTAGTCATCGGAACGCCCGATTTCAGTCATTTTCCGGCCACCATGCTTTCCATGTCGCTAGGTAAGCACGTATATATCGAAAAACCCATGGCACACTCTTTCCGCGAAGTGGAACTGATGATGCAGGCAGCCAAGCGTTACGGTGTGGTTACACAAATGGGAAATCAGGGACATTCGGAAGCTAATTATTTTCAGTTTAAAGCATGGAAAGAAGCCGGAATTATCAAAGATGTTACGGCAATTACCGCTCACATGAATAATTCGCGCCGGTGGCATAAGTTCGACTCTAATATGAAATCGATGCCTGCGGCCGAACCTGTTCCAGCCACATTGGATTGGGATACATGGTTGGGAACCGAACAATTTCACGATTACAACAAAGATTACATAAATGGTCAGTGGCGTTGCTGGTACGATTTCGGAATGGGTGCGCTGGGCGATTGGGGTGCACATATTCTGGATACAGCACATCAGTTTCTGGAACTGGGATTGCCAACCGAAGTGAATATGCTTTATGCCAAAGGTCATAACAAGTTCTTCTTCCCCTACTCTTCCACCATTCAGTTTAAGTTCCAGGCCCGCAAAGATATGCCTGCCTGCGATGTAACCTGGTACGACGGATTGGATAATTTGCCTCCTGTGCCTGCTGGCTATGGTAATGTGGAACTTGACCCCACTATTCCACCTCCAAGCAACGGACAAATTGCTCCTGCAAAACTGAATCCGGGAAAAATTATTTACAGTAAAGAGCTGACTTTTAAGGGTGGTTCGCACGGAAGCACCCTGAGCATTATACCCGATGAAAAGGCAAAAGAAATGGCTTCGAAACTTCCCGAAGTTCCGAAAAGCAGTTCGAATCATTTCGAAAACTTCCTGTTGGCTTGTAAAGGTCAGGAGAAAACACGTTCGCCATTTGAAATAGCCGGACCTTTGTGTCAGGTTTTCTGCCTGGGCGTCATTGCGCAGCAACTGAATGCAAAACTAACGTTCGACCCAAAGGCAAAGAAATTTACCAACAATGAGTTGGCCAACAAACTTTTAGCAGGTACAGAGCCACGTAAAGAATGGTTGTATTTTTATAAATTGTAAGAAAAGTAAGACACAAAATTTACTCAAATTTACACAAATCAGAATTTAAAACAAAGAAAATTGCGATGATTTGCGAAATTTGCGTTCAAAAGAAACAGCGAAATGAATAACATCGACCGAAGACAGTTTTTGAAACAAATGGGCATGATAAGTGGCGGCGTGTTGCTGGCTACCAGTCCGTGGTTTTCGGTTTTTTCGGAGCAACAACATACAAAAAACGGTAAAGCAAGAATTGGTATAATTGGCCCCGGCTCGCGCGGTCAACACTTGATGAGTTTTTTGGTTCAAAATCCGAAAGTGGAAATTACGGCGATTTGCGATGTGTATAAGCCATCGATTGATGCCGCGCTTAAAATGGCTCCCAAAGCAAAAGTATATACCGATTACCAAAAACTGCTCGATGATAAAAATGTAGATGCGGTAATTATTTCCACTCCGCTAAACCTGCATTACGAAATGGCGGTGGATGCCTTCGATGCGGATAAACATGTATTCTGCGAAAAAGCCATTGCTTACTCGATGGACGAAACGCATAAAATTTATAAGAAATACAAGCAATCCGAAAAAGTATTTTTCGTAGGCCAACAGCGCATGTTCGACCCGCGCTATATTCACGCTATGGAAATGGTTCATTCCGGAGAATTTGGCGAAATAAGCGGCATTCGCTCCTTTTGGCACCGCAACAACGACTGGCGTCGTCCGGTTCCTGCCGGTGCTACCGACAAACAAATAAACTGGCGTCTGTACCGCGATTGCTCCAAAGGCACTATGACCGAACTTGCCTGTCATCAGTTGCAAATAGGCACCTGGGCAATGCGCGAAATTCCCGAAAAGGTAATGGGACACGGTGCTCTCACTTTCTGGAAAGAAAAGCGTGAAGTGTGGGACAATGTAAGTTGCATTTATGTGTTCGAAAATGGTGTTAAAATGAATTACGACTCGGTATTGTCGAATAAGTTTTACGGACTTGAAGAACAGATTCTTTGTCACAAAGGGACAATTGAACCCGAAAAAAGCAAATATTATTACGAAGAAATTCCACCGGCTCCGGCATTTTTACAGATGATGAACGATGTGGAAAATGCGCTTTTCGGCTCTATGCCTTTTGCCGGCACAAGCTGGGTTCCGGAAACTGCAAACATAAACGAAGGACATTATTTACTGGACAAAAAGCCCGATGGCGACGGAACTTCGCTTATGCTCGAAGCCTTTGCCGAGGCTGTAATCACTCAAAAACAACCGGCATTGATTGCCGAAGAAGGATATTATGCCACGCAACTATCGCTGCTCGGACATCAGGCCATGAAAGAGGAAAGAACGTTACGTTTTCCTGACCAATATAAAATTGATTACTTAAATCACCAGAAGTAATTTACTATTTATTCATTTACTATCTGCAATTTAAAACATTAAGAATGAATGATATTATAATTTCAGTAAGACGTATTGTGCGAGAGTTGATTACTTTTCTAGTATGCTTTTTTATTGGATTTTTACTCAATTTACTTGCTATTATCATTTACAAAGGAAATTTCTCCGAACTCTTTACATCGCTTCATTACGTATTGGCGTTCAGCTTTATACTGTATGTAATATGGAGTTTTTTACGCCTTGTTTTTTCTCCGGTAAAATACATTATTATCCCGAAGAAAAAAGAGAAAAAAAGGCACAATCGCCGACTGCGTGCCAATGTAAAACCTATGAAACTATAATTTTCTGTGCAATACAAACAACAAATCATTCCGGGAGGTAAAAAACTGTTTTACGCCTGGTTCGAGGCCATGCATACACGTGTTGATGTGGCAATTCTGACAGATGTGGACAGAAACGGTTTGCCTGAATTTGTCCTACACATGCAAAACGAAATCAGGAAATACGAGCAAATCGGAAATCGTTTCGATCCGAAAAGCGAAATCAGTCATGTAAACGAAAATGCGTACGAAAATGAAGTAAGGCTTTCTGCTGAGCTCTTCAATATACTTGCCGATTGTAAGTTATATAAACAAAGCACGAACGGCCATTTCGACATATCGGTATATTCCACAAGCGGGATTCAATCCGACGACAAGGTTTTTTTATTGAATAAAGAGCAGCAAACTATCCGGTTTACACACAGCGGTGTCTTGCTCGATTTATCAGGATTTTTGAAAGGATATGTTTTAAATATAGTGGTTGGATTGGCAAATAATGCGGGATTCGACAATTTTATCATTAATCTGGGACACAGCTCGGTTTTTGCAAAAGGAAATCATCCACACGGGGCAGGCTGGAAAGTGAAAATACGGGAATCAGAGACAGAGCTGGTTTTGCAGGACGAATGCTTAACTACCTCGGGTAATAGTGACACTACGAGATGGCCTTTGATGAACCCTAAAAACGGTATTATCGAAAAAAGTAAAATGCCGGCTTCGGTTGTTACCCGCGATGCTGCCCTTGGCGAAGTACTTGCCAAAGTGGCTTACTTAGCAACTGAAACCGAAAGGGAAAGTATTTTTCAACGATTTGACGCGAAAATAATATGATATTACGGTGCTCTGCACCTAAAAAAACAGATTGAATTATTAATTCTACAAATATCACGGGACTCTGTCCATAAATAAGGTGCAGCGCACCTAAATATAGTCATATAAATTCTATTTAAATACAAATGAAAAAAACAATTTTTGCACTATTCGCAATTCTGATTGCAACACTGCCTGCTCTTTCGCAGGAAAAATGGGAAATGCTTTTCAATGGTAAAAACCTGAAAGGCTGGAAAAAACTCAACGGAACCGCTGAATATGTGGTTAAAGATGGTATTATTACCGGCATTTCGAAAATGAATACGCCAAATACCTTTATGGCGACCGAAAAAATGTATGGCGACTTTATTCTCGAACTCGAATTTAAAGTGGATAACCGCCTGAATTCGGGCATACAGTTCCGCAGCAACAGCTTGAAAGAATACAACAATGGCCGCGTACATGGTTACCAATGTGAAATCGATCCTTCGCCACGTGCATGGAGTGGTGGTATCTACGACGAAGCACGTCGTGGATGGATTTACCCACTGGATTTGAACCCCGCAGCTCAAAAAGCCTTTAAGGCCGAAGCTTGGAACAAAGTGCGCATCGAAGCCATTGGAACTACTATCCGTACCTGGCTCAACGATGTTCCATGCGCCAACCTGCTCGACAACACCACTGCCACCGGATTTATCGCATTGCAGGTTCATCAAATTGGTAAACCCGAACAGGAAGGTGCTACTGTACAGTGGAAAAATATCCGCATTTGTACCACCGACTTACAGAAAATACACAAACCCGACAGTGAAGCTGCTCCCGAAGTAAATCGTATTGACAATACAATTTCGGAAAAAGAAGCTGCACAGGGTTGGAAACTGCTCTGGGATGGAAAAACAACCGAAGGATGGCGCGGTGCAAAACTGACATCGTTTCCAGCAACTGGTTGGAAAATAGAAAATGGCGAACTGAAAGTGCTGAAATCGAATGGTGGCGAGTCGGCAAACGGCGGCGATATTGTAACGGTAAAAAAATATAAAAACTTTGAACTATCAGTCGATTTTATGATAACCAAAGGAGCCAACAGCGGCATTAAATACTTTGTGGACACAGAATTGAACAGAGGAGCCGGCTCTTCGATTGGTTGTGAGTTCCAGATTTTGGACGACAACAATCATCCCGATGCAAAATTAGGCGTAAAAGGAAATCGGAAATTGGGTTCGCTCTACGACTTGATTCCTGCACCCGAAAATAAACCATTCCGTAGCGGATTTTATAACAATGCTCGCATTGTGGTGAAAGGCAACAAAGTTGAACATTACCTGAACGACATTAAAATTATTGAATACGAACGCAACACGCAAATATTTAACGCCTTGGTAAATTACAGTAAATATGGCGTTTGGCCAGATTTTGGAAATGCTGCCGAAGGCTATCTCCTATTACAAGATCATGGCGATGAAGTGTCATTTAAAAACATAAAAATTAAGGAATTGTAAAAGTAACTGTACATAACAGCATTGAGATTCCTTACAACTAATTTCCTCCGAAAAACGACCATTTTCGGAGGATTTTTTTGTTCTCAAGCGAGTGAAAATTTCTTAAACATCTTCCATTATATTGAAAATACGAAATTTTTCGTATTGATGTTTCTTTGTTTATCTTCTATTTTTGTCTGAATAAGACATAATTAACAGAACAAAAAGAACAAAAATAAGACTTTTAAAAAATGAGAAGAATTTTATTATCAATCATAATTTATGGTACTTTTCTTTCGGTAAGTGCCCAATCGTTCCAATTAGTAAAAAACCTTTACGACCAAACAGAAAGTTTGCTCTATGATTATGATGCCGGAATGACCTACTTTAATGGCAAATTGTACTTCACTTCCCATTACGGCGACATTGTGGTGTCGGATGGCACATCGTCGGGAACTCAGATTGTTTCTAATCTTGGAATGACGCATATGACTGCTTTTTCGGGTCATAAAAACAGATTTGTACCAATGGGCAACAAACTGTATTACAAAAACTCAAAAAATAAACTTTGTGTCACTGACGGTACGAATAGCGGAACTTACGTAGTGGCCAATATTAATCCAACAGAAAACACCTATTATGGTGTGAAAACAATAATGGGTGCTACCAGCGATAAACTTTTTTTTGTAGGAAATGATGGCGTGAACGGAGACGAACTTTGGGTAAGCGATGGCACAGCGAATGGAACCCGAATGATAAAGGATTTCACTCCGGGCTTAGTCGGCTCTTTCGAAACGAGTTCGAGACATCATGTTGGAACAATAATCGACAATAAACTTTACTTTTTTGCAAACGACCGAACCAACGGATGGGAACCGTGGGTAAGTGATGGTACCGAAGCAGGCACATTTATGCTTATCAACTCTAACCCAACGGGGCATTGCAGTGATTTTATGGCTAATTCGTGGGGTGGATACGGTGCCAGCGAAATGAAGTTTTTTTCGTACAAAAATGCTGTTTACTTTATTGCATACAGGGGAATTTACAAAACTGATGGAACAATTGCAGGAACAACCCTGGAGCTGAGTGGCGCTAATTACGGTGCTAATATAATGTCTTCAATGTGCGTTTT
>JAYRXP010000299.1:0-3601 GCA_041917395.1 Paludibacter sp. | reverse complement strand
ACCCTCGGTAATGCACCCAAACTTTTTGAACATGGTGTAAACGTTTTGGTTGCCGGAAGTACTGTTTATAATGCTCCCGACCCGATGCAAATGATTATTGACCTGAAAAACGCTTAGGACACTTCGCAAGTTATCCGTGCTCGCCGTTATTAGCTTTGTTTTATTAGTACTGCGGGCATTATTTTGTTCGCGTTTTGCCTTGTCACTGATTTCATATTTCTCAATTTCTTATTTTTCTGAATTTTAACTACTATGAATTTTTTGCAACGAACACCTTTTTTCAGGTTGTTATTGGCTGTAATATCAGGAATCATTTTGTTCCGGTATTGCCAGCTGACTGACTCTGTGATTGTCATTGCAATTTCTGTTTCCATCCTTGCTATCTTCAGTTCATTTTTGATAAAAAACACAGCACTGCAATACAGATTTCGCTGGCTTTTTGGAGTTGGTGTGTTTCTGCTTTTTTGTGCAGGTAGTTATCAGTTATGCCGATACAATGCCCAAAAAAGCGAATTTTATCCACTTTATCAAAAAAATGTCTTTATTGCAAAAGTCAGTAGCGCACCTGTTGAAAAAACAAAATCGATACGATGCGAAATTATTATTGAAAAACAATTGAAGCACCAAAAATGGCAAACTGCCAATGGAAAGGCAGTTGTATATTTAGAAAAAAGCGAAAAAGCCAGACAACTTTTAGCCGGCGACGAAATAATTCTCAGAAGCGAGTTTAAAGAGCCGCCGGGAGCCGAAAATCCGGATGGATTCAATTACGCTGCCTACCTCAAACAAAACGGAATCGGCGCAACGGCTTACATATCAACCGAATCGTGGTTCAAAACAGCCACAAATCCAGAATTTTCGCTGAGTAGATTAGCCAGCCTGTCCAGAACGTATTTACTTTCTATTTTCAGAAATTATAAAATCTCAGGCGACGAATTTGCGGTGCTGGCAGCACTCACACTTGGTTATACCGACGATTTACAACCCGATTTACGCTCAAGCTACAGTGCAACCGGAGCAATGCATATTCTTTCAGTCAGTGGACTGCATGTTGGAATTGTTTACATTGTAATTGCGTTTTTATTGAGTTTTTTGAAAAAGAACCGCTTTCAATTTATCCTGAAAGCGATTTTGATTGTTCTTTTTTTATGGATGTATGCATTCATAACCGGACTTTCGCCTTCGGTAGTGCGCTCGGCACTTATGTTTTCGTTTGTTGCCATAGGCAGCTCACTCGAACGTAAATCACAGATTTACAACACTGTATTTATGTCTGCATTTTTTATGTTGCTTATTCAACCCGATTTTTTGTACAACATCGGTTTTCAACTCAGTTATGCAGCCGTTTTGAGTATTCTCATTTTTCAAAAACCATTCGCATCGCTCTTACCAGTCCGGTCGACAGTTGTCCGCTGGTTTCGCGACCTGATTACAGTATCTGTCGCTGCTCAGATTGGCACTATCCCGTTTACACTTTTTTATTTTCAGCAATTTCCCAATTATTTTCTGCTTACCAACCTCATAGCTATTCCACTATCAACCATTGTCATCTATTTAGCCATGATTTTACTGGCCACATCGGCATTTCCGATAATCGCCACGCTAATTGCATATTTATTAAAATGGACATTGTGGTTACAAAACAATGCCATCGTCTACGTCCAGCACCTACCCTATTCCACAGCTACGATATCGCTTGATTTTAATCAGTTAATATTATTATTCATAGTATTCGGAGGTATAACTATGTATTTTTATACAAAAAAAGCTATGCCGCTTATTCTTGGACTTGTCGGTTGTTTGGCAACCATTTTACTTTCGTTACAAACACTTCACAACACACAAAATACAGATAAAATAATCGTATATTCTTCGCAGAAAAGCCTCCATATCAATTTTATACAAAAAGGCAAAAATTTTATACACACCGCCGACAGCGAAGATTTAATAAAAATAGCGTCACCATACTGGAAAAGAAATAAAATCGGAACACCCGTTAAGATTGACGACAATGATTGGTTTAAGCATAATTATGCAGTATTTGCAAATAAAAGAATTATTATTGCTACCGAAAAATTATGGAAAAACAAAACTACAGGAGAACCTTTGAAAGCTGATTTTCTGATAATTGGCAACAAAGCAAAACCTAAAATAAAGTATTTACTTGAAAATATTCAACCTGAAACAGTCATAGTTGACAAGTCAGTTTCAGGCTGGTATACCGAAAATATTCGAAAAGTCTGTTCAGAAAAATCGATTCCGTTTTATTCGATTGCCGAAAAAGGGGCATTCGTTTTCGAAACACAGCACTAAAAAATCCCTTTTTTTTATTACTTTTGCAACCAAAACACAAAGCATCGTTATGATTTCAAAAATAATTGCAGAAGACCTGATACACAGGGTTGAAAAGGAACTAAACAAGGCCGAAAAAATCGTGATTGTTGTACACGTCGGGCCCGATGGCGATGCAATGGGATCATCACTTGCACTTTGGCATTATTTAATGTCGATTGAAAAAGAGCCGGTTGTCATTGTCCCGAATGGGTTTCCTAATTTTCTGTCGTGGATGCCCGGGTCAGAGTGTGTGTTGGTTTATGAAGACAATCAGTTGGTTTGCAATGAAATGATTGCGAATGCTGAACTGATTTTCACACTCGATTTCAACGTGCCTAACAGGCTTGCAATTATGGAAAATGTGATTATGAATGCTCCGGCTCCCAAGATACTCGTTGACCATCACTTGCACCCCGGTGATTATGCCAAAGTAACCATCTCCTACCCCGAAATATCATCAACCAGCGAGCTGATTTTCAGACTTATATGTCGTTTGGGTGATTTTTCAAAAATAAATCTGGCTTGTGCTGAATGTATTTACACGGGAATGATGACCGATACAGGTGCGTTTACTTATAATTCAAACAAACCCGAAATCTACACGATTATTCATGAACTGATAAAAATAGGTGTGGATAAAGATGATATTTATCGTAAGGTTTTCAACAACTATTCTGCCGACAGAATGAGGCTTATGGGGTATGCACTCTACAAAAAAATGAAGATTTACCCTGAATATCAGGCCGCTTTAATTACCCTTTCGCAAAGCGAACTTGATGAATTCAATTTTCAGAATGGTGATGCTGAAGGGCTTGTTAATATGCCATTATCGATAAACGGAGTTGTATTTTCGGTATTTATGCGCGAAGATCCGGATAAAATCAAGGTGTCGTTACGCTCACAGGGTACATTTCCGGCAAACAAAGTTTCGGCCGATTTGTTTAATGGTGGAGGTCACTTAAACGCTGCCGGAGGTGAGAGTTATACAACTCTTAATGAGGCTATTAAAAAATTCGAGGCAGCTTTGCCCGATTATAAAGATTTTTTGTAAAATGAAATACATAATAATTCTTGGCGATGGAATGGCAGATGAGCCGATTGCATCGCTTAACAATAAAACCTGTCTGCAGGTAGCAAACAAACCCAATATTGATAAAATTGCAGCTTTGGGACGCAACGGTTTGCTCGACACTATTCCGGAAGGCTTTGCTCCGGGAAGTGAAATAGCCAACATGAGCGTAATGGGTTACGATGTGCCTAAAGTTTT
>JAYRXP010000298.1:0-2948 GCA_041917395.1 Paludibacter sp. | reverse complement strand
GAAGAGGCTATGAAAAAACATCTGGTCTGGAATCCGCAGTTGGCTGCTCCTTATGTTGTTGACGCCGACGAAGAGCTGGTTAACCGGATAGGCAAAGATGATATGTTGCGTGGAGTTACCATTTCGGCAAATGGTTTTTATGGCCCTCAGGGCCGGGTTTTGCGCATCGATCTGGCCGATATGCACCTGAATGATAAAATTGAAACTTTTCGTTTTAAAAACCATAAAATCACCAATTACGAAATGGAAGGTTCAGCTATTGCAGGTCTGTCCAAACTCATGGGACACAAGGCAATGACTGTTTGTTGCATTATTGCTAACCGCCGGGTGGAAGCTGCCAATACCGATTACAAACCGTATATCGAAAAGTTGGTTAAAACAGTGCTGGATAGAATTTAATAGCCCTTAACCCCCGTCAGTAGACGCATAAACTCAAAGGGGAACAAAAATAGTATTGATTATTTTAAAAATAATTGATTTATGATTAAACATAATATAGAAGAAACTAACTTCAACTCCCCTTTAGGGGTTGGGGGCAGTACTATTGCTGCTATATCTACCGCACCCGGAGTGGGAGGAATTGCCGTAATTCGGGTTTCGGGTTCGGAGGCGCTTTCGGTGTCTGCGAAAATTTTTAAACCGAAAAACCAGGCCTTGTCTGTGCTTTCTCTGGCTGCAAATACTATTAGTTTTGGAAGTATTGTGGATAATAACAATGAAACAGTTGATGAAGTGCTGTTGTCGTTATTTCGTGCGCCACATTCGTTTACAGGCGAAGATGTGGTGGAAATTTCGTGCCACGGTTCTGTATTTGTTCAGCAACGTATTTTACAACTTCTAATCGAAAATGGTTGCGAACTGGCTCGTGCCGGAGAATTTACGCAACGTGCTTTCCTGAATGGAAAAATGGATTTGTCGCAGGCTGAGGCAGTGGCTGATTTAATTGCGTCTACATCGGCAGCTTCGCATCGCATGGCTATGACACAGATGCGCGGTGGATTTTCGGAAGAGCTCGTAAAATTGCGTACACAACTACTTAATTTTGTATCGCTTGTTGAGCTGGAGCTTGATTTTTCGGAAGAAGATGTGGAATTTGCCGACCGTACCCATCTCAAAAATTTAGTTTTTGAAATAGAGCAATTGATTAAAAAACTCTCCGATTCGTTCCGGGTTGGGAATGCGTTGAAAAATGGTATTCCGGTGGCGTTGGTTGGCGAAACAAATGTGGGAAAATCAACACTGCTTAACGTTCTGCTAAATGAGGAAAAGGCAATCGTATCAGACATACACGGAACCACGCGCGATGTAATTGAAGATTCGATTGTTTTGCAGGGAGTTACGTTCCGGTTTATTGATACTGCCGGAATACGCAATACGAAAGATAAAATAGAAAGTCTTGGTATTGAGCGTACTTATCAAAAAATTGAGCAGGCTGCTATCGTACTTTGGATACTTGATTGTACGCAACTCAGCGAGCATATCGAATGGCTTACAGAGCGGATTCAGAAACGTTCGGAAGGAAAAAAAGTCATTCTTGTTTTTAATAAAATTGATAAAATTGCCGAAGATGAACAAGATGTGTTAAGTCACTTGTTCGATCAGTTTGAAGGCGAGCGCATTTATATTTCGGCCAAAAAACGCCTGAATACACAAGAACTCGAAGCAGCGCTGATTCGCGCGGCTCAACTTCCGGAAATTCAGCCCGGCGATGTAATCGTCAATAACATACGCCATTACGAAGCTCTTCAAAAAGCACATAATTCCCTTGACCGTGTTATTGACGGATTAGAAAACGGTATATCCGGCGACTTCCTGTCGCAGGATATACGCGAATGTATGCACTATATCGGCGAAATTACCGGTCAGATATCCAACGACGAAATTCTCGGCAATATTTTTGGGAAATTTTGTATCGGAAAATAAATTTCAGAATAGTCATACCCTATTTCTCCTTCCATTTTTACAACACATTTTTTTGTTTAAACAAAATGTAACTTTCACTGTTATAGCAATAAAAATGTAATTGTATGGATACACCTATTTTGTTTTGGTTGATTTTTAATGCCTTCGTGTTGCTAATGCTGGCACTCGATTTGGGCGTATTTCATCGTAAAAGTCACGAGGTTTCAATCAAAGAAGCTTTGACATGGACTTTTGTGTGGATTTTTCTGGCTCTTATTTTTAATACCATTATTTATTTTTGGAGAGGGCAGCAGCAGGCACTGGAGTTTTTTACAGGATATTTAGTCGAGAAGGCACTGAGTGTCGACAATATTTTTGTGTTTATAATGATTTTTACCTATTTCCAGATACCTACAAAATACCAGCATAAAGTGCTGTTTTGGGGTATAATAGGTGCACTGATTATGCGCGTAATTTTCATATTTGCCGGTGTGGCTTTACTGGAAAAATTTCATTTCACAATTTATGTGTTCGGTGCATTGCTTATTTTTACGGGTTACAAAATGTTTAATCATTCGGGAGTGAAGATTGAACCCGAGAAAAATCCTGTTATCCGTTTTTTCAAAAGATTTATGCCGGTTACTCCTGAATTGCAGGAGGATAGGTTCTTTGTCAAAAAAGATGGACGAAGATTTGCCACACCGTTGTTTCTGGTGTTAATTCTGGTTGAGACAACCGATCTTATTTTTGCGGTCGATAGTATTCCGGCAATACTTGCCATTACTCAGGATCAGTTTATTGTTTATACTTCCAATGTTTTTGCGATACTTGGTCTACGTTCGCTGTATTTTGCCTTAGCAGGTGTTGTTCACAGGTTCTGGCTTTTGAGTTATGGTCTGGCAGTAGTACTTGTTTTTGTGGGTATTAAAATGATAATGATTGACTTATACAAAATTCCAATTGAATGGTCGCTCATGTTTATTGCCACAGTTATTGCCGGAAGTGTTATTCTGTCGTTGAAAATAAAAAACAAAAAAGCAAACAAT
>JAYRXP010000297.1:0-2363 GCA_041917395.1 Paludibacter sp. | reverse complement strand
TTTAACCGGCCAGGTGTGTGCCGATTCGATTGGTACGTATCAATACTCTGGCGTTGGCGGACAAATGGATTTTATTCGGGGGGCATCTTTATCGGAGGGGGGTAAACCAATTATTACGTTGGGCTCAGCTACCAAAAAAGGCGAATCGAAAATTGTACCGTTCTTAAAACCAGGTGCAGGTGTCGTGTCAACGCGAGCGCACATTCATTATGTAGTTACCGAGTACGGCATTGCTAACTTGTATGGAAAGAATTTGCATCAACGTGCATTGGCGTTAATGAATATTGCACACCCCAATAACAGGGAGATGTTAGAGAAGGAAATTATTAAGCGATTTGGAAGTCACCAGTTTGCGGTGAGTTAAACACTTACTTTGGAATAGACTGCGGCAATTTTGTCTACTACAAAGTCAATCTCCTCAGGCTTGTTGTATTTGCTGAACGAGAACCGAACGGCTCCTCGCTTTGAGTTTGGATAAATAGCGCCCAATACATGCGAACCTGTGCTGGCCCCGCTTGAACAGGCACTGCCACCCGATGCCGAAATGCCTTGCATATCTAAATTGAACAGCAACATTTCGTTCTCTTCGTTTTCCGGAAGGCTAACATTCAAAACGGTGTATAAACTTTTTTCCAGATCAGCAGAAATTCCGTGAAAGCTAATACCGGGTACAGTAGCTTTTAGCTTTTCAATCATCGCTTTCTTTAGCGTGGTGATGTAAGCCTCGTGTTCATCCATTTCACGGTAGCAGATTTCGAGTGCTTTGGCTAAACCAATGATGCCATAAACGTTTTCAGTACCGCCTCGCATGTTGCGCTCCTGCGCACCGCCATGAACAAATTGCTTTATCTTTTTGTCTTTGTTAATGTACATGAAGCCAACGCCTTTCGGACCGTGAAACTTATGTGCAGCGGCCGTCATGCCATGCACTTTCAGTTTCTTCATATCGTGGCGGTAGTGCCCCATGGTTTGCACGGTGTCGGAATGAAAGTAAGCCTTGTATTGCTCGCACAGGTTGCCAACTGCTTCAAGGTCGAGCAGATTTCCAATTTCATTGTTAGCATGCATCAACGAAACCAACGCGTTTGGATGCGCCTTCAATAATTCCTCCAAGTGTTGTAAGTCTACACTACCGTTTGCATCAAGCTTTACAAAATGCAATTCAACATAGCCTTGTTTTTCTAAAGTTTCAAGCGTGTGGGTTACTGCATGATGTTCGATGGGTGTTGAAATAGCGTGCTTGATATTATAGGTTTCGACCGCGCAACGGATAATGGCATTATCGGCTTCGGTACCTCCCGAAGTAAAAATGATTTCGCCTGGGGTGCAGTTCAGGAACTCGGCAATTTTTTTTCGTGCCGATTCAATAGCAGCCCGAACCTTGCGCCCGTGTGCATGGGTGGAGGAGGGATTTCCAAAATCTTCCAGCATGAAGGGCTTCATTGCCTCAAATACCTCCGGGTCGAGGGGGGTAGTGGCAGCATTGTCTAAATAAACTCGCATGATCAAATAGAGCTAAATTCTAATCTGCAAATGTACTTGATTTGACGTATTTATGCTTTGCAATTTTAGTTGCAACTAAATTTTAGTTACATTTGTTTTAATGAGTAGATTTGAGAAAGCCCTTAATCGTTTAAAATCAAAACCGAAGGACTTTACATGGAAAGAGTTAGTGAGTATTATGACTCATTTTGGGTACATAGAAATCAAAGGTGGTGGTTCGAGGAGGAAATTTTGTCATACTCAGACTAAGTCGGTTGTAAGTTTGCATGAGCCACATCCGCGTCCGGTTTTAAAGGCTTATGCAATTGAAATAATTATCGATCATTTAAAGGAGCAAAAATTAATATGAAGAATTTATTAGAACATAAGGGATATACTGGAACTGTTGAGTTTAGTGCCATTGACGAAGTTTTCTTTGGAAAGATTAACGGTATACGCGATGTAGTAACCTTTGAGGCTGATACTGTAAGTAAATTAAAAAAGGCTTTTCGCGATGCTGTTGAAGACTATATTGAAACTTGTGCAGTTGTTGGAAAAGACCCTGATAAAGAATTTAAAGGTAGTTTTAACGTTAGAATAAAACCCAAACTTCATCGACTTGCCGTTATCAAATCTTCTGCCATGAAAATTTCTTTAAATCAATTTGTGGAACAGGTAATTGCCAAAGAAGTGATTGATTAAACTCACTAACTTCAAACTACGTTAGCCCAAAATGTTTATTTGCCAATTATTTCAGTAATATTTGATATGATTCGTTGTGCTAATTCAGCAGCTTTTTTTTCATTTTGCGACTCAGCATAAATCCGAATGATGGGTTCTGTATTACTCTTACGCAGATGGACCCATTCCTTTTCTTTTTC
>JAYRXP010000296.1:0-3107 GCA_041917395.1 Paludibacter sp. | reverse complement strand
GTTATGGTCGACGACCGCAAAGCTAAGATTCTGAACCGTATGCCGTTGCATCGTTTTGGGAAACCCGAAGAATTATCACCCATGATCTGTTTTCTGGCTTCACCGGCAGCAACTTACATTACAGGACAGGATTTTAGTGTGGACGGTGGAGCTTTGGCTTTCGGATATTAATATTATTTTTTTTGAGAAATATGAAAACAACTTTACATGGAATAGTTCCACCATTAGTAACGCCGCTTTTAGACAATAACACACTGGATATTGAGGGGCTTGAGAGATTAATTGAACACGTTATTGCAGGAGGTGTTCATGGCGTATTTATTTTAGGAACAACGGGCGAAGCACAAAGTTTGAGCTTTAACCTTCGTTGCGAAATGATCAAACAAACTGCACGTTTACTGAGAAAACGTCTGCCTTTATTGGTAGGAATTTCGGATACTTCGTTGGTTGATAGTGTAACATTGGCTGACTTAGCTGCCGAATGCGAAGCGGATGCCGTGGTTTCTGCTCCACCCTATTATTATGCAACCGGTCAGGCGGAATTGGCAGAGTTTTACGAACAACTCATTCCTCAATTGAAATTGCCCATTTACCTCTACAATATGCCTACACACACTAAAGTGTCATTTGCTCCGGCAACTATTCGTCGCATTGCCGATAACCCGAAAGTAATCGGTTTTAAGGATAGTTCGGCTAGTGGAGGTTATTTTCAGTCGGTGATGTACGAATTCCGCGACCGACCTGAATTTTCATTATTCGTTGGTCCTGAAGAAATGATGGGCGAAGTTGTGCTGATGGGTGCTCACGGCGGTGTAAATGGCGGTGCCAATATGTTCCCAAAACTTTATGTTGATTTATACAATGCAGCTGTAGCAAAAGATGTGGATAAAGTGTGTGAACTTCATGCTAAAGTAATGCAAATCAGCTCTTCCATTTATACCGTTGGCAGCTACGGTTCAAGTTATCTGAAAGGTGTAAAAGCAGCTTTAAATGTGTTAGGAATTTGCAGCGATGTGCTAGCAACGCCATTTGTCAAATTTAATGAAGTTGAAAAAAACAAAATACGTCTGGCAATAGAAAAGCTTGAATTATAACAAAATAAACAAATGAATCAATTAAGATTTTTGTCGGTTTTCATACTTTCTGTTCTGTTTAGTAATTTGTTGGTTGCTCAAAAACAGCCTTCAAACACCGAACGCATTTATCTTTCCGGTCGTGGTGCCGACGATATGGTGCAATGGGATTTCTTTTGTACTGATGGAGCAAATTCAGGTAAATGGACAAAAATCGGTGTGCCATCATGCTGGGAACTACAAGGGTTTGGCACGTATCAGTATGGCATGCGCTGGTATGGCAAAGCTTTTCCGGATGGCGTTGCCGCTGAAAAAGGAATGTACAAGCACGAGTTTTTTGCTCCTGAAACATGGCGTAACAAGCAGGTTTACATTGTTTTCGAAGCTTCAATGACCGATACCGAAGTAAAAATAAACGGACAAAAAGCAGGTGAAATCCATCAGGGAGCTTTTTATCGTTTTTCATTCGATATTGGTCGCCGACTGAAATTTGGGAAAAAGAATTTATTGGAAATTACTGTAAGCAAAGAAAGTACCAATGCCGGTGTAAACCTGGCCGAACGCCGTGCCGACTATTGGAATTTTGGAGGGATATTTCGTCCTGTTTTTCTCGAAGTAAAACCAGCTAACCACATTTCGCAACTCACCATTGACGCCAAAGCAGATGGTTCTTTCAATGCTAATTGCTACCTGAATCGTGCGCTGGAAGGCGCAAGCATCAAAACCATTGTGTTCGATAGCAAAGGCAATAAAGTGGGCGAAAATCTGAGTCCGGTTAAGGCGGCAACTGATTGGTGCAATGTGCAATTTACAGTACAAAATCCCGCTTTGTGGACCGCCGAAACTCCCAATCGCTACACAGCTCAAGTCTCTTTAGTGGCAAATAATGGAGCTGTTTTACACTGCATTACCGAAAAATTCGGCTTCCGCACCATCGAAGTCCGCACATCCGACGGACTTTATATCAACGGAACAAAAGTATTGATTAAAGGTGTCAATCGTCACAGTTTTCGTCCTGAAACAGGTCGCACACTATCCAAGGCCAAAAATATCGAAGACGTATTGCTTATCAAAAGCATGAATATGAATGCTGTAAGACTATCACATTATCCTGCCGACCCTGAGTTTTTAGATGCTTGTGATTCGCTCGGATTATATGTCGAAAATGAATTAGCCGGCTGGCACGGAAAATACGATACTCCAACAGGAGTAAAATTAGTAAAGGAAATGGTGGAACGCGATGTAAATCATCCTTCGGTAATTTGGTGGAGCAACGGAAATGAAAAAGGCTGGAACGACGAATTAAACGGTGAATTTCATAAATACGACTTACAAAAACGTCCGGTGATTCATCCACAAGGCAATTTTGGTGGCTTCGAAACCATGCACTATCGTTCGTATGGTGAATCGCAGGAATACATGCGTAAACCCGAGATTTTTATGCCAACAGAGTTTCTACACGGTTTATACGATGGCGGTCATGGTGCAGGTTTGTACGATTACTGGGAAATGATGC
The DNA here is from genome assembly GCA_041917395.1 of Paludibacter sp. Lineage (GTDB taxonomy): Bacteria > Bacteroidota > Bacteroidia > Bacteroidales > Paludibacteraceae > Paludibacter. The sequence continues at coordinate 518 of JAYRXP010000296.1, read as the reverse complement.
GTAAACATCCACGTTGTGCCGGCGGTTTCCTTTGGGTATTGGCCGACGAAGGTGTGAAACGCGTGGATATGAACGGAATGATTGATAATCAGGGCAACTGGGGAGCAGACGGAATTGTTGGGCCGCACTTCGAAAAAGAAGGAAGTTATTATACTGTAAAACAAATCTGGTCGCCTGTTCAGGTAATGGAGAAATGCATTGACCGCAACTTTAATGGCAGTATCACAATAGAAAACCGCTACGATTTTCTAAATACAAATACCTGTAAATTCGTTTGGCAACAAGTAAAATTTCCATCGACAAATGACGAAAAATGGAAAACTCAACTACTGAAACAAGGCGAAATTAAAGGCTTAGACATTCCTGCTCATAGTTCGGGCAAATTAAATCTGAATACAAATATTGACCCGCAAGCAGATGCTTTGTTCCTGTCAGTCGTTGATTATCGTGGCGAAGAATTGTGGCGCTGGTCGTTTAAAATTCCTACTCAAAAAACAGCTCAGAATACTCAAACAGGT
>JAYRXP010000295.1:0-5774 GCA_041917395.1 Paludibacter sp. | reverse complement strand
TTTTATATTTATCGCCCTGATATGTCCACGATGTGGTGGTTGCAGCTGAAGTAATGGTAATACCACGCTCCTGCTCCTGTTCCATCCAGTCCATAGTAGCAGCACCATCGTGTACCTCACCAATTTTGTGAGTCAATCCGGTATAAAACAAAATACGTTCAGACGTAGTTGTTTTACCGGCATCGATGTGCGCCATGATACCGATATTTCTGTTATAACTTAAATCTCCTTTAGCCATTTGTTAACTATTGATTTTCTTTTTTATAAGTTAGTTTTTCAATTAAAATCTGAAGTGTGCAAATGCGCGGTTAGCATCAGCCATACGGTGAATATCTTCCTTACGTTTGAACGCTCCACCCTGATTGTTAAACGCATCAACGATTTCGGCAGCCAATTTATCAGCCATCGAGCGTCCACCACGTTTGCGGGCATATAAAATAAGATTTTTCATTGAGATTGATTCCTTGCGATCAACACGGATTTCAGTTGGAACCTGGAACGTAGCACCACCTACACGGCGCGATTTAACCTCAACAAGGGGAGTAATGTTTTCGAGGGCTTTTTTCCAGATATCAAGAGAGGATTTTTCTTCATTCGGTAGTTTTGTTTTAACTACTTCGAGTGCAGAATAGAAAATGTCGAAGGCGATTGATTTTTTACCATCGTACATTAAGTGGTTTACAAATTTTGTAACCACCGAATCGTTGAAAACAGGATCCGGAAGGATGACCCGTTTTTTTGGTTTCGATTTTCTCATCTTTAATAATAATTTCGTTTTTGTTTTTTGGTTGCTGTAGTTATGCTTCAACGATTCCTCCGAATCATTTACTCAACCTTCATCTGCTACCTTTAAAACTCAAACAAGTTGTTAAACCTGATTTGTTTGTTTTGTTTTTTAGAAAAGTGAAATAAGCTTTACTTTATAAACTTTATAACCTTATAAACTTTATAACTCAATGATTATTTCTTTTTACCTTTTGCAGGTGCTGCAGCTGCTTGTCCCGGTTTAGGACGTTTAGCTCCATATTTCGAACGACGTTGTGTACGACCGTTTACTCCGGCAGTATCCAGTGTTCCGCGAACCACGTGATAACGCACACCCGGAAGGTCTTTCACACGACCACCACGTACCATTACGATAGAGTGTTCCTGCAAGTTGTGTCCTTCGCCCGGAATGTAAGCATTCACTTCTTTTTGGTTAGTTAAACGTACACGAGCTACTTTACGCATTGCCGAGTTCGGTTTTTTAGGAGTGGTAGTGTACACACGAACACACACACCGCGACGCTGTGGACATGAATCCAAAGCAGGCGATTTGCTTTTGTCGATGAGTTCTGCTCTTCCTTTTCTAACTAATTGTTGAATTGTAGGCATCTTTCTTTTTGTTTTTTTACTTTAACTACTTAATTTTCTGTCCAGATGGATTTACTCCAAAATGGGCTGCAAAGATACAAACATTTTTTTGACTAACAATGCAGTTGGCGAAATATTTTTTAAATAACCAAATTACACTAATTATGAGCAAATAAGCACGCTATAAACAAGCAAAAGCCACAAATTCCAAAAAGGAACATGCGGCTTTCAAATCAAGCTTGATTAATGAGTTTATTTTGGCTGCCAAAAACAAACTTTTGGTGAAACGATAGCATCTTCTGCCTTTAGCTGTTTCATTACCTTATCCACTTCTTTGCGATCCAATCCGGTTAATTCGACAAGTTTACCGGCATTCAGCGGAACTCCTGCCTGTTTCATTGCTTCTAAAACTTTTTGTTTTGCTGCCATAAATTTATATTTTTAAAATTTTACAACCTGAATAGTCATTACTTTTCGAGCAAATTATTTATTCTTGCCTCGTTGGGCTTGCTAACCAACAATAAAACGGCTACAGCACCGATTTGATAAATGGCAATCTCTGAACGCACCAAATACAAACAAATCACTCCGACAAAAAGACTTAACCCGATAAGAATCAAACGCAAACGCGCAAATTTAAAATATGAAACAGAGCGCTCGTTCAAATCGGTTATTTTAACGAACTGCTCGGATTTAAGCATAAACAATACAAAAGACACTGCCGCCAATGCAGTAAACAGGGTTTGTAAGCCTAAAATAACATTCTCAACAAGTTCGGATATATCAACCGACAACAAGTTGTTCATATTCATAAAATAGCCGGTAATGGTCATTAAAATAATCAGAGTATAAATCAGGTAATAAATCTGATTTAACGAACGAAATACATTTTTCATGCCTGTAGACTATTTATAAATTTTCAAACAATTACTTTTTTTTCTTGGGAGCCTGAATACCTGCTATCGCTTTTTTTGCAGTTACATTATTCGGATTAATAGCCAAAATTTTATTCCAGTATGCAATTGAGCCAGCATTGTCCTTCTGCAACAACATATAGTATCCTAAATAGCTATAACACTCTATCAGATATTGATTGTATCTGGAATCATTTTTAGATTCAAGTAATGCAGCTGTCTTTTCGTAATACGGTTTTGCCAAACCTGCAGTCGTTTCAGGGTCCAATGCTGAGTTCACACGTGCCCTCCAGAAATCGCCACGATATCCATCCGGCTCAACCGTCGCCAACAACGCAAAAGTACTATCAGCCTTCAGTAAAACTTCCTTTTTCAAAGTAGCATTTGTTGTACTGTCAATACCATAGCTATAATAAAGTCGTCCTAAGTTCAAAATATTGTCAACACTTCCTCTTTGCTTCTCCGGGGCTAATTTCATATATTTGTTAAATGCAGTAATAGCATTTGAGAAACTGCCGGTTTCGCTGTACATATCCGAAATATCTTTCAGGAGTTCAAACCTGGTAGTATCCATCGAAAAGGCCTTTGTAAATTGCTCTGCAGCATCTTTGTATTTTTTCGCATCTTTGAGTGCACGTCCAAAATAACGATAATCATTATAATTATAATTTGCACCTTCTGAATTATTAAAGAACGAATCAGCGGCTTTCAACGCATTATCAGTTTCCTTCATATCAACATAATTGTACATAGACAAGCGATTAAAGGCAGGGTTTTTCGCATTTTTAGCTAAACCAAGTTTTGCAATCTCCAGTGATTTACTGTATTTCTGATTAAAAAACAATGTTGTAGCATACTGAACCAAATCACTAACGTTAGTCGTTTTACCCGACTGAATATATACTTCATAGTGTTTTGCAGCATTATCAAAATCGTTGGTTGAATAATAAATATCACCTAGTTCTTTGTCAACAAGCGCAAAATCAGGGCTCTGTTCTTTCAGTGTCATCAATTTTTCAATTGCCAGTTTCGAATTCATATTTTTGTAGGCACGTGCATATTTGATATAAGCTTCTTTACAATTCTTATTATAAAGAATAGCTGTTTCGTAGTTCGCACAAGCCTCACCTAAATTCGATGAAGCCAGAATATCTCCTTTTAAAACATATAAATCGGGACTTTTTGAATTCACTGAACGTGCCTTATTTACATATTCCAATGCCTTAACGGTATTGCCGGTATACAAATAAGCATAACCTATTGCAATTGGTATAGCAATATTCTTTTTGTTAGGCTTCAGTTTCAATATCTTACCAAAAGTGGCATCAGCAACTTTTGGCTCCATATTTTTAAGCGTAAGCATAATGTTACCTATTGTATTCAGGGAATTTAACGGATCAGCTTTTAAGCCTTCATTGAAATAAAAAGCAGCAGAATCAGCTTTATTGTCAATAAAATAGATATTACCTAAATAATAGCACACTTCTGCCTTATTTCCCCCAGATTTCAAATCCTGCAACAAAATGTTTTTTGCGATATCCGAAAAACCGGATTTATAATAAAACACGCCTTCACTTGCACTCACATTCGCGACAACGGCTGCAAAAAACAAAATAAATAAAACTTTGAATTTCATTTTACTCAATAATTATATGATTTTAAAAATAAAAAATTCGTAATGACTATTCCTCTTTAATACTCACAACACGCACTGGTTGTGTTGCAGGCAACAAGCCTGATTTAAGAATAATACGCTGGCCCTTGTCGCCTGTCAGGAATGAAGTAAATCCTGTTGGCAGCGAGCTACGCGGGTCGTTTAATATAATAAAAATATTGCGAATTAACGGATAATACCCGTAAAACATATATGCCTGATAAGGTTTATAACTATTCTCCTCTGAAGCAACAGTCTCGTTGCTCACTGACATTACGTTTACGATATCGTTAAAACTCAAATTCGTTGTGTCAACTTTATTTCGTAACCAACTCACTCCAATTACTCCTATCGAATTCGGGGTTTTGGCTACGTATTCAAGCACTTCTTTGTTCGTATTCTGAGCACTTAAGTCGGGTGAAAATTTAGCTCCTCCGCAAATCGAATCAATTGCGTAACGAACTGTGCTTGAATTAGCATTATCAAACACAAAATCGATTTTACCTAAACGCGATTTTGGATAGATCTCACTCCATTTTGTAATTTTGCCCAAAAGTATCTGCCGAATTTGATCTACTGTAATCAACGTATCACTATTTGATTTATGGCAAATAAGTGCAATCCCATCAACAGCCAATTTATAGCTGCGGGGTTCAAATTTTTTCGATTTCAGATAGCTATTCTCTTTCTCGTTCAGTTCGCGTGTAGTAATTGCCATACGCAAACTATCTTTCAGCAACAAATTGATAGCATTTCCTTCCGTAGTAAAAACAGGAACAATACCTGCTTTGGGATAAACCGATTCAAAAACAGCAATCTCCTCCTGTAAAATAGGCGCAAATGTTTCATCAATCGCCACAGGAATAACACCGGCTGTAAGTGTATCGGTAAATTTGTCCTTTTTCTCGCTTCTACACGAGAAAAAGGACAATACCAGTAAACCAATTGTTAAATACTTCAATCGGAATAACTTATGCATATTTACTAATTTTGTAGTTTGAAGTTAATTGGTAACGTGAACCAAACCGAAACGCTTTCTCCGTTTTGTCTTCCCGGAATCCATTTTGGCATCGATTTCACAATACGAATAGCTTCTTTATCCAACGAACTTTCAACTGAACGAACCACTTCAATACGGTCAACATCTCCTTTGCGGGTTACAACGAAGCGAACAATTACCCTTCCCTGCACTCCATTTTCCTGAGCTATAACCGGATAGCGAATATTTTCGCTCAAAAATTTAAACAATTCCGCATCTCCACCAGGGAATGTTGGCATTTGCTCAACCACATCAAATGGTTTCTCTTCAACAACCTCAGTTACCGCTTCTTTGATATCTTCAATAAGTTCACCTGCATCGCTGTTACCTTTAACGTCGGCAATAGAAATTGCGAGATCAGTTTTATTTAAGTCGTCCTGACTCTTTATTTCGTCTTCTTCTTTTACTTCTTCGTCTTTTTTAATGACGGGAGCCGTAAATTTTACAGAACTTTTTACTGCAGGAGGCGGTTCATCGGTTACAGGTCTTTTAAGTTCCTGTTTTACCTCAGCTTTCTTTTTAATGTTCGATAACTCCGTAACATCAACCATTACTTCTTTTTGCTTTGGGGTAGCAAGTTCAATCAATTTTGGCAGACTGAAACCCACTACTGCAACCAACGCAATAATTAACATAGCAATGTTGTGACGCTTATCAGAGTCACTTCTCATTACATATGCACCGTACTCTTTGTTTTTACCCTGAAATACGACTTCACGCCAGTCATAGGTAGTTAAATCAATTTTTGACATACTCTTATTTATTAGGCGTTAGATTTACATTGGATTTGACTTCCCGTAAGCACCCAGAGTCT
>JAYRXP010000294.1:0-2073 GCA_041917395.1 Paludibacter sp. | reverse complement strand
CAGCAATGTTGGCATTGAATGTGTCCAGTGATATTTTAAACGGGTTTACACTGGTTGACAATAGTTTACACACATCTATTGAATCGGCAGAACAACGAAACTCTGCCCTATATACCGATTTTAACGATTTATACAAAAAAAATCCTACCAAAGTGGGCGAATGGCTTACAAAGGCCAACAGCATAAAAAAAGAATCCGATCAGCTATTCAGCTACATCGAAAATTTCAAGGTTCAAGTTATAAAAATCGCGGACAAAGAAGAAGCTGACCCTAAAGCACGTAAAATCAATGGTCGTGACAATCTGGATGCAGCAGGCATTTATGCAATAAACGGAGGCAACGGAAAGGTTTTGAAATCAAAAATTGATGAATTCAGAAACAGCATTTTCAAAGCTTATGATGGTAATCCGAAAAAACAGGAATTATACAAAAAAATCTTTTCCACCGACCGAATTGCCATTGATAAAACATGGGAATCGTCGATGTTCGAAATGATGCCTGTGTCGGCTGTGGTTACAATGCTCACAAAATATCAGAATGACGTTCGTTCTGCCGAAGCTGAACTTGTTCAGTACCTGAAAAGTCAGACCGATGCATCCGACTTCCGCGTAAACAAAATTGAAGCACTCGTAATCCCCGAATCAAAATTCGTATTTACCGGTGACAAATACAAAGCGCGCATCGTTTTATCGGCAGTAGACTCTACTATTACACCCGAGTATTATGTAGGAGGTAGCCGCATAGCCAAAGGAATTTACGAAACTTCAGCCAACAGCATTGGACTAAAGAATTATTCCGGAGAAATAAGAATGCAAGGAAATGATGGCAATACCAGAACTTACAAATTCAAGTCAGAATATATGGTTAGCCAGCCATCAGCAACGATTTCCAATTCGGATTTGAATGTAGTTTACCGTGGTATCGTGAATAATTTCAGTGTTTCGGTACCCGGAGTAGCACCTGAAAATATTATTCTGAATGTTGCCGGAGGCAAAGCCGTTCAAAAAGGTCCGGGCAGATACGAACTAACTACCATGAGCGAAGGTGAACTGACGGTATCGGTATCAGCAAAAATTGATAAATCAGTGAAGGCAATGGGTGCAGGCAAGTTCCGCATTAAACGTCTGCCAAAGCCAACTGCTTATCTTGTTGATAATGATGGTAACCAATCACAAGGCGGTTTAATGTCGATTGAGGAACTGAGAAGTGCGGTTATTGTTGCAAGTTATGGTAAAGACGAACTTGTAAAGGCCAACTTCCGCATTGTTTCATTCACAATGATTGTTGACGGTCTTCCTACATCGAACGTAAGTGGTTCAAAACTGGATCAGAATTTTCTTAATAAACTCACAAAAGGCAGAAGCCTTATCATAAGTAACATAGTAGCTGTTGGTCCTGATGGATACAATCAGAATCTGGGAGCTATGGTAATTCGGTTAGCATAATTTTAAAGTATAAGTTATGAAGAGATTTAATTTGATTTACATAGTTGTGTTTATCACAATAAGTATAGTAAGTGCTCAAAAAAAAGAAGAAGTATTGCCTTTTTTTGATAAGACGGGACGTGTCGCTATTCAGACAGAAGAAATGAAGTCGCTGTCGGACACAATTGCAGTTGTAAATCACCGCAGAGACGATATTGTCTGGTCAAGAATTGTGTATCGTATACTTGATATGCGCGAAAAACAAAACAGTCAGATTTACTTTCCGGTAACTCCAACAGAAAAGTACAAAAGTTTATTCCGCGTAATGCTCGAAGCAACTGTAAATGATACGCTCAAGCCATACGAAAAGAAGGAATTTGATATTCAACCAGCCTGGAACAAAGTACCTATCTGTAAAGATAAACTGAGTGACTTTTTCGTTATTTGCGACTGGGATTCTGCTAACACAAAAATTCGTAAAACCCCATTGGTTGTAAAAAACAAAGTCACAAACGTTCCTGAAATCAGCGAATATGCTTACGCAGATTATGCATCCAAACAATTGAAATATATCGTACAGGAAATTGTGTTCTTCAACAAGCATTATTCTAAAATGTACACCAAAATAATAGCGATTGCACCTGTGTAT
>JAYRXP010000293.1:0-1933 GCA_041917395.1 Paludibacter sp. | reverse complement strand
TTGAAAAAGCCATTGAAATTGACCCTAAAATGGCCGATGCTTATGCCGGACTCGGACGTCTGTACTACAACAAAGCTGTAAAAATGACTGACGAAGCAAATGAAATCAAGGACAACAAAGCAGCTTATGCAGCACGTAAAAAAGCCGATGAGGTGTTCAAACAATCTATTCCTTATTTCCTGAAAGCAACAGAAATTAATCCTGAAGAACGCGAATACAAGAAAACGCTCAGAACTTTGTATTATCGTCTGAAAATGGACAAAGAATTTGAAGCTATCGACAAAGAACTGAATAAATAATTCCGAAGTATATTCATAAAAAACGCCGCAGAATAATTTCTGCGGCGTTTTTTATGTTTACTCTGAACTGGCTTAAAATCCAAAATCATCAACTTTTACTTCTTCCACTTTTTCCTTCTTCAGTTTAATCGTTCGGTGATGTTCCAGACCTTCGACAAAAATAGCTTTATTTGGTGTTGCCGGACAAATATATTCGCAACCTCCGCAACCCACACAAATGGAAGTGTCGGTTTCAGGAATTGTAAGGTCATTTTTGTAATCCACCATGTGAACAGCTTGTGTGGGACAATGCTCCGAACAAGCTCCGCAACTGGTTTCGTCGGTAAACACAATACAATCATTCATAACAAAATGAACCTGCCCCATTTGATTGGTGTGTTTGGCGTCTTTCGTTAATGGAAGTAAAGCGCCTGTAGGGCACACATCCGAACAAACCGTACAATCGTAATTACAAAAATCGTTGGCGAAAGTGAGCGTAGGCTGAAACATTCCACCCACACCATATTCGAGAAACGAAGGTTTAATAATACCCGACGGGCATTTACTAACGCAAAGATGACACGAAGTACATTTTTGAAGCAAATGCTCCACGCTTTGCGAACCAGGAGGCGTTATCGGTGCTTTTCGGGAAACCGGTGCTGTGCCTGTGAGTGGAACTTTCTGAGCAAGCAGTTTTGTTGCAGCCACTCCGGTAACACCCATAGCCATCATAAAACGACGTCGCGACGCATTGACCACCTTCTTTCTGTTCCTCAAAGGCAAATGAAACGAATAACTGAACTTCATCGCATTCTGCGAGCAGACTTCCAGACAATCGAAACAATTAATACAACGGCTGTAGTCTATTTTATGCTCTTTGGAATTAATACACGAGGCCTTACAGTTACGCGCACACGATCCGCATAAATTACAGGCATCTTCGTCGATACGTATTTTGAACAACGAAAAACGACTGATTCCGCCCAACACCGTACCAACCGGACAAATACTGTTACAGTAAATACGGCCGTTTACCCAGGCGAGATAACCAATAAAGGCAGTTGTAACAATCGTCGTAACGAGCGAAACAATGCTTAGCATATAAATACTCACTTTGTAAAAAGTATGATTATCAAAATGCGTAAAAATAAATGCTGCCAGGTTATTTCCGGCCTGATATGCCGGCTTCAGAATATGAACAGCAAAGCGCGAATAGCTGCTGTAGGGATCGAGCAGGCCAACCAAAACTGTAATACCACTCATAAAAGCAACAACTGTTGCAGCCACAAACGACCAGCGCATCACAGTAAGAGCCTTGCGGAAACGAAAACGTTTCTTTTTATTGACGATGCGGGACAGACGCGTAATTACATCCTGATAAATACCCAGCGGGCAAATGGAAGAGCAGTAAATACGGCCAAAAACAAAGGTTGCCAGCAGTAGCGATATAAGCACGACGAGATTTAACGAAAGTAAAGCCGGAATAAATTGCAGCTTTGCCATAAGTCCGAACCACGAAGGCATAATTCCGGCAAAATCCAGAATGTAAAGTGTAAGTATGCTGATTGTAATTAGTGAAACTACAATACGGATTTTTCGCAACATATTTTATTTTGAAATAATGGTAAGTAATTAATTGTGAATCCTGCGTTGAT
>JAYRXP010000292.1:0-3432 GCA_041917395.1 Paludibacter sp. | reverse complement strand
TTAAGAAGTTTGTATGCACTGTCGGGGTTTGTGAAAAGCAGTGTCTCTGCTTTCAGAATTACTGGATTGGTTGTATAGGCTGGTTTGCAGGCATAGAATAGCAACGAAATTGCCGAAACAAGATAAAATGTTTTTGTAAACATAAATTTCAGGGTTGTTTTGTCAAACAAAAGTAGTGTTTTTTTGCTAAAATAAAAGTTTAACGGTTTGTTTAAAAAGCAAATCCGTACAAATATTTATCTGAAAAGTTTAGTTTACGAGGTTAAATATGTGGTGTATGTGACCGTAGTTTTTTGTTTGTTACCTAAACTCAAACCCTGCAGACCAAAATGTTTGCAGGGTTTATTTTTATGAAAATAACCTCAGCCGGCTTTCCAATTCGCCAAAAATAGCCTCATTTTTGTTTCAGAAAATGAGCTGTACCAATATTTTTATTTTCATTAAATTTAAAGTTCAGATATTTAAGTGTTTATGTTTTATCTGAATTGGCTGCTGTACCAATATTTTTTTTTAGAAAATGGAATTTGTTTTGTAGTTTTGAAGTGGAAATTGAAGATAAATAGCTGTCAGGTAATGTTACTTCACAAAAGCTATTTATCTGCGTTTGTTTTCAGCCACAAATTTATGTATTTGGTGTATGTAATTTTAAATGTGGAATTGCCTTAACATTTTACTCAGTAAACGATTCTCGAATCGTTTACTGAGTTTCTAAAGAAAAAGATTAAAAACTTTCTGAACCTGCAGCTTTGATAAAGGGAGCAACCCGCATAACGATGAGAAACATTGTATGCGGGTTGTGTTTTTTTAATCGTTAAGATCTACATCAGTGGACTGAATAATCTGGCAAATGATTCTTTTAATTTCTGCGTACGCTTGCGGTTATTCCACATTTCAAAAGTTATTTCTTCGGAGTTCTCGATATCCCTTTCGAAGTGCGTTCGTAGTTGTAATGCAGTTGCTTCATCGTAAATAAAGGCGTTGGCTTCGAAGTTTTGATTAAAACTGCGTTCGTCCAGATTGGCCGAGCCCACTACAGAAACATAATTGTCGATAACGATTGCCTTGCTGTGCAAAAATCCCTGTTTGTATCGATAAACACGGACGCCGGCTTCCAGAATATGTCCGAGGTAGCTCCAGGTACAGTAATCCGAAAGGCGGGAATCGGAGCGTGTAGGTATCATCAGGCGAACGTCTACTCCGCTCATCGCGGCCATTTGTATACAACTATTCAAAACTTCGTTGGGGATAAAATAGGGTGTGTGGATGTACACATACTTGTTTGCCGACATTATTGCAGATGAAATTCCCTGCATAATGGCTTCCCAGTCGGTGTCGGGTCCGCTGCTGACTATCTGTACCAGATTTTTATCAAAAGTGTGGGGCTCGGGGAAGTATTTTTTGTCAGTAATTAGTTTCTGTTCAACAAAATACCAGTCCGAAAGAAAAAGTTGTTGCAATGCATGTACCACCGAGCCTTCGAAGCGAACAAATGTATCGCGCCAATGTCCGAGTGTGTTCCCGAAAATGTAGCGGTCGGCAACATTCAAACCTCCCGTAAATCCCACTTCTCCATCCACGATAAGCAGTTTCCGGTGATTCCGGTAATTAATTTTACTACGACCAAGCCGTAGTCTGAATGGGAGAAAAGGACGAATATAAACGCCTGCATCACGAAGTGTCTGAAGGTAAAGCCTCGATAGAAAGAAACTGCCCCAATAGTCGTAAATCATTCGCACACGTACGCCCTCGCGAGCCTTCTGTATAAGCAAAACACGAAGACGATTCGAAATTTTATCGTTTCCAAAAATAAAAAATTCGATATGAATATGGCTTTTTGCATTTCTGATGGCTGCGAACATGGCATCGAATGTACTTTTGCCGTCGGCATAAATTTCAATTTTATTGTTTGGATAGGTTAGAGCATCGCTGTTTTTGTGTAAAAGACGCACTAAATTCAGCTGATCCGAATTAATCAGATTTTCATTTAGCTCATCGGGCCTGTGAGCGGGCTGACCAACCGAAGAACGGTATGTTTTGCGTGAAATAAGTTTTTGCTTTCGCAAATTCTGCCCGAAAATCAGATATACAATTAATCCGACAACCGGCAGGAACAGCAAAACAAGTACCCATGACAGCGATTTCACCGGATTCCGGTTTTCGAGCAGTAACACCGAAATGGTTGTAATCAGTGTGTATGCATAAAGTACGATGATGGCAATAGTAATAATGCTGTTCATCTTTCGTGGTTTTAAAAATAGTTTTTGCTGTTTTTGAACTTTAACACCGTATGTCCGCAAATAGTTGTGCTGGAATCGGGAATTTCTGCCATTTTTGGGGCAACTATGCCGATACCTGTTTTTTGTTGCGAAATCTCAATATGCGCCTCGTCCCAATAACCTTTGGCTATAAAACTGTTGAGCAATTTACTGCCGCCTTCCACGAGCACCGAGTGAATCAGATTATCGAAAAGGGATTTTAGTAACGAGTCGAGGCAACTTTCATCAAATTGAATGTTTATAAATTTCAGGTTATCTCTGCCCGGTTTTTCAACTCCGGTGAAAACGAATGTTGGGTGTTGTCCATCCAGCAAATGATAATCATGAGATATGCGACCCTGACGATCGATGGCCAATCGTAAGGGGTTTTTACCCGACCAATACCGAACGGTAAGTGATGGATTATCAAGAATTACGGTATTGGTACTTACCAGAATTGATTGATTCTCGGCGCGTATTTTGTGTGTTAGCTGGCGCGTGATTTCGTTCGAAATTTGTAACGGAGTTTCTTCTTTCGAAGTTCTTATCCTGTCCATAAATCCATCTGCCGTTTGAGCCCATTTCAGTAAGATGTATGGACGTTTTTCGCGCTGAAATATAAAAAAGCGCTTGTTAAGTTCGTTGCACTCATCTTCGAGCACTCCTACGCGAACATCTACGCCTGCATCCTGAAGTATTTTAACACCCCGACCCGAAACCTTTGGATTTGGATCAAAAGTTCCGATTACAACGCGGGGAATGCCGCATTTAACGATAAGATGAGCGCACGGAGGAGTTTTACCATAATGCGAACAAGGTTCGAGATTTACATACAAAGTAGCCGATTTTAGCAGCGTTTTGTCCTGCACCGAATTGATTGCATTGGGTTCGGCATGGGGCTGCCCGTATTTTTTGTGATATCCTTCGCCAATTATTTTATTGTCGGCAACCAAAACGGCTCCTACCATTGGATTTGGAGACACATTGCCACCGCCAATAGCCGCTAATTGCAAACAACGCTGCATGTATAATTCGTCAGTATTCATTAAAAATATTTGTAAATGCTAAATGATAAAATGGTAAATCTGATTATCTTTGCACGTATGCAAAATGCCATTGAATATATTAAAAGCTCGCTAAAAGCAATTTATCCCGATACAGAACTAAACAGTATCGC
>JAYRXP010000291.1:0-19272 GCA_041917395.1 Paludibacter sp. | reverse complement strand
TCCACCCGCTTCACCATTCCGGAAAAAGGATTGTAGCGCGCCAGCACACTCGAACGAACACTTTTGAGAACAAAGCAGTCCTGAGGCTCGATGTCCGAAGCAAATTCCAGCTCATCCACCGCCACAGAGCCATCGCCCGAATACATTTTATCAATAATCTCAGTCGGAACATTGTTGTATGTTTCGTGATTTTTCTCAAAAATATTGATATTCGTAACCTTATCGTTGATGTAATCTTCGGCCTCTATTCCGAGCGAAAGGGCTTTCATGCGCAGGTTAATGTCTTTTGTTACCAAAACTGTTTTCTGGCTCTTTTTCTCTTCGCGAAGCGTGTAGGTTGCAGCCAGAATCCGGTGATCAGGCGTGCGGTCGACAAATGATTTGGCAAAAATTTCGGGATAATCACTCCCCGTAAGAATAAACAGGCGGCCTTTACCCTTTCCGAGGTCTGCGCCTTTGCTGAACAGTGTTTCGTTTGCAGCAAGATCAAGTTCGCGGGCAAATTCGCGCGCATTAAAGTTGATTTGCTCGTTTCCTTTCTTGAAATGGTCGAGTTCTTCGAGTACCACTATCGGAATATAAATATCATTTTCTTCAAAATTCCAGATACATTTGAAATCGTGCAGGATAACATTGGTATCCAATACAAAGTTTTTCTTCTTACTCATAGCACTACTTGTTTATTTATCAATACTTTAAAAAACCACCCGGATTTCTGAAAATCCTCTGGTAAATATATTAATTTCCCTGTTAAAAACGGCACAAAAAAATAAAAATTACAAACAAATCCGGTTTTTTCGACTACACTGTTTTTTTTGTACATTTGCACGTTGTAACGACAACTAACAAAAGCCATGTTGCTTTGTTTGGTTGTAAATCCGGTTTTAGAATAACAATTAGTTGAATATGAAGATTATAATTGTAGGCACAGCATATCCTTTCCGTGGAGGATTGGCTGCGTACAATGAGCGGTTGGCCCGACAGTTTGTGGCCGAAGGACACGATGTCGAAATGATTACATTTACCGTTCAATACCCAAAGATATTATTCCCCGGAAAAACGCAGTTTTCGGAAGAGGTACCGCCTACCGACCTGAAAATAACCCGTCTTATCAACTCCATGAATCCGCTTAGCTGGATAAAAGCGGGTAATGAAATAAAGAAGAAAAAGGCCGACAAAGTAATTTTCTGTTATTGGATGGCCTTTATGGCTCCCTGCTTCGGGTTTATTGCCCGTATGGTTCGCAATGCGAATACAAAAACAATAGCGCTGGTTCACAACATGATACCGCACGAACCAACCATACTCGACAAACTCTTTCCTTCGTATTTTGTAAACGCCATGGATGGATTTGTGGCAATGGCCGAATCGGTGGTAAACGACATTAAACAATTCGATCGCAGCAACAAACCTGTTGTGGTATCGCCCCACCCTATTTACGATCATTACGGCGACCCGCTCGAAAAATCGAATGCCGCTATGCGACTGGGTTTGCACGAAAAAGTTACTTACATTCTCTTTTTTGGTTTTATACGCGAATACAAAGGGCTTGACCTGCTTCTCGAAGCATTTGCCGACAAGCGCTTGCGCGAGTTTCCGGTAAAACTGATTGTTGCCGGTGAGTTCTACGAAAATCCGGAACCATACCTGCAGTTGATTTACAAACTCAAGCTGGAGAATTATGTGGAGCTCCGTACTATTTTTATCCCCGACAGCGAGGTACGGAACTATTTCAGCGTGGCCGATATTGTGGCACAGCCTTACCGTTCGGCAACACAAAGTGGTGTCAGTCAGATTGCCTATCATTTCGAAAAACCAATGCTCGTTACAAATGTTGGTGGACTGGCCGAGATTGTTCCCCACGGCAAAGTTGGTTATGTGGTTGATACCGAACCAATACACATTGCCAACGCACTGTTCGATTTTTTCACAAACAAACGGTCGGAAGAATTTGTTGAAAACATAAAAGTTGAAAAACAAAAATACGCCTGGTCGAAAATGACTGCGGCGATAAATACTCTTAATGTTTAATTATTTCGTGTTTCGCGTTTCATGTTAGAATTAACACAACACGAAACCTGAAACACGAAATGCGAAACACGAAACACGAAACAAAAAAAATGGCAAACGATATAGTAGAAACCCCGTTGATGAAGCAATATTTCGAGATCAAGGCAAAACACCCTGATGCGATATTGTTGTTTCGTTGCGGCGATTTTTACGAAACCTTCTCGCAGGACGCTATCGAAGCTTCCGAAATACTTGGAATTACACTTACGCGCCGTGCCAATGGCTCTGCCAAAACGGTGGAACTGGCCGGATTTCCGCACCACGCGCTCGATACATATTTGCCAAAACTGGTTCGGGCCGGAAAACGTGTGGCTATCTGCGATCAGCTCGAAGATCCGAAACTCACTAAAAAACTCGTAAAACGTGGCGTTACGGAACTGGTTACTCCGGGCGTGTCGTACAGCGACACCACGCTCAATCACAAGGAAAACAACTTTCTGGCAAGCGTTTACATGAACAAGACGCGTGTCGGCGTTTCGTTTCTCGATATTTCGACCGGCGAATTTCTGGTAGCCGAAGGCACCGGAGAGTATGTGGATAAATTGCTCAACAGTTTCGGGCCCAAAGAGGTTTTGTTCGACCGTTCGAAACGCAAAGATTTCGAAGCGCAGTTTGGTACCAAGTTTTTCACCTATGCGCTCGAAGACTGGGCATACACACCCGAATCGGCCAACGAACGACTGCTGAAACATTTCGAAACCAAAAACCTGAAAGGCTTTGGCGTGGATAATTTACCCAATGCCATAGTGGCTGCAGGTTCAATTTTGCATTACCTGGATTTAACCCATCATCAGCAAACAGGCCATATCACTCAGCTGTCGCGTATTGAAGAAGATCGCTACGTGTGGCTCGACCGCTTCACGGTGCGCAACCTGGAACTTTACGGCTCTATCAACGAAGGTGCACGTACACTGGTGGATATTCTTGACAAAACCATCAGTCCAATGGGAGCGCGAATGCTCAAACGGTGGATTGCGTTTCCGCTGAAGGATGTAAAACCAATCGAAGAGCGCCTGAGTGTGGTGGAGTTCTTTTTCAAAAACCCGGAGTTAAAACAGCTTCTGGAACAAAACATTGCACTTATCGGCGACCTCGAGCGTATTATTTCGAAAGTAGCCGTTGGCCGTATTAATCCCCGCGAGGTAGTGCAACTCAAAGTGGCGCTCAAGGCAATAGAACCCATAAAAGAGGCTTGCTCGCTTGCCGAAAATATAAGTCTGCAAAAGATTGCCGACCAGCTGAATGTTTGTCATCTTATTTCGGAACGAATAGAAAAAGAAGTAAATAACGACCCGCCAACGCTGATAAACCGCGGAAACATTATCCGTTATGGCATCGATGCCGACCTCGATGAGTTGCGCACCCTGGCACATTCGGGCAAAGAGTTTTTGCAACAAATTCAGGAACGCGAAAGTGAAGCAACGGGCATTCCGAGTCTGAAAATAAGTTTTAATAATGTGTTTGGCTACTACATCGAAGTACGCAACACGCACAAGGACAAAGTGCCCGAAACATGGATTCGCAAACAAACGCTTGTGAACGCCGAACGCTATATTACGCAGGAACTGAAAGTGTACGAAGAAAAGATTCTGGGTGCCGAAGAAAAAATTCTTTCTATCGAAACACGTCTTTTCAACGAACTGGTTATTAGTTTAATGGATTATATCCCTGCCATTCAGCTCAATTCAAATCTTATTGCGCAGCTCGATTGTTTGCTCTCGTTCACGAAAGTATCGGCCGAAAACAAGTATGTGCGTCCCGAAGTGCTTGAAAGCGATGTGCTTGATATCAAACAGGGCCGCCATCCGGTCATCGAAAAACAATTGCCGGTGGGAGAAGCATACATTGCCAACGATGTGTATCTCGATAGCGAAACGCAGCAGATTATTATTATTACCGGTCCGAACATGGCAGGTAAGTCGGCACTGCTACGCCAAACAGCACTTATAACATTGATGGCACAAATCGGATGTTTTGTTCCGGTACAAAGTGCGCGCATTGGTGTGGTGGACAAGATTTTTACGCGCGTGGGAGCCAGCGACAATATCTCGCAGGGCGAATCTACTTTTATGGTGGAGATGAACGAAGCCGCCAGTATTCTGAATAATCTATCGAACCGAAGTCTTATTTTGTTCGACGAGTTGGGGCGCGGAACCAGCACTTACGACGGAATTTCCATAGCATGGGCTATTGTGGAATACATCCACGAGCATCCAAACTGTAAAGCCAAAACACTTTTTGCCACACACTACCACGAGTTGAACGAGATGGAAAAATCATTCAACCGGATTAAGAACTTCAATGTATCGGTAAAAGAAGTAGACAAAAAAGTGATTTTCCTGCGTAAATTAGTAAAAGGAGGAAGCGAACACAGCTTTGGTATTCACGTAGCTAAAATGGCCGGAATGCCGATGAGCATTGTAAAACGTTCCGAACAGATACTAAAAGACCTGGAATCGGAAAACAGGCAGACAGGCGTTTCGAAACCGGTTGGCGAAATTGCCGAACACCGCGAAGGCCTGCAACTCAGTTTCTTCCAGCTCGACGACCCTGTGCTCGAACAAATCCGCGACGAAATTAAAAACTTAGACATCAACAACCTTACCCCGGTTGAAGCGCTCAACAAACTGAATGACATTAAGCGGATTATCAGAGGAAAGTAATCTCCCCCGACGCGAGGACCCAACGGTCCTGAGCTTACGAAAAATTGAAATCTTTTCTACAAATTTTACGGGACGCTGTCCCTCATGAAGGTGCGGAGCACCAGACTATTTGTAGAAAATCAGCGTAATCATAATACATAAGATAAGGTGCAGAGCACCGGAATATCTCTTCGCAACCTAATGTAAAAACATGTAAATATTTTACCTGAAATATTGCATATTCCAATCAAACTGTTTACATTTGCAACGGAACTGTTAATTATGAAATGTTTTGTTTACAACTTACATACGAATAACGGTTCAATTAACTAACGGGAGCAATCGGAAGAGGATCAGAAGTCCGGAAACACAGCTTAAAGCACTCCCACTTTGAAATAACCGTTTATTCGTTTTTTTATGCCCTTAAGTCAATACATTGTTTCAAGTGAGAGTGCGACTCCAAGTCGCGCCCTCACTAATATACCTCCGATTTTTGCTCTTATACCCCAAGCAAATGCACCTGAAAACGCTGCAATAGCCTCTCACACTGCAACAATGGCAGATACGACCTCTGCAAACGAGTCTCGACCTGTTGCAATGGCAGATGTGACCTCCGCAATTGAGTCTCGACCTGTAGCTATGACAGCCCGGAAGCGCACAATTGAGTCTCAACCTGCAACAATGGCAGCTCAGTGTTGCGCAGAAGCGTCTCAAACCCGAGCAGAAGCCTCTCGAAGTCGTGCAGAAGACACTCAAAGTCGAGCAGAAGACACTCAGACCTGCGCAGAAGACATTCGGAAGCGAGCAGATAAAACTAAAGTTGCTGCAGACAAGACCGGAACGACTACAATGAATACTGAAACAGCTGCAGATAAAACTAAATACCGAAAAAACGCTTGTGAAAAGCGCTATAAATAAATTAATTAACATTTTAAAAGTTATCACTATGACAAGAGCTGATTTAAATTTGCTGAACATGTTCAGAGCAGTAGATTTGTTTTTCACAAAAAACGGGGAGGCAATAGCCACCTTTATTCCAATTAAAAACGCGGGAGCGCAAATTAAAGTAATGGTGGCCGGTATTGACGATTTGAGCAAAACACAGTCGCAAAACAACAAGGTAGAAACCGGTCTTAAAAACATTGAAAGGCTTGAGTTGAACAACACGCTCGACAAGATTATTGCAGCAATCGGGGCCGAAGCCGTTGCCACACAAAACAGCACACTCCGGCTGACGCTAAATACTTACAAAGCCGATATTAAGCGGTTGCGCGAAGCCGACTTTATTATTCGGGTGGATGCCGTGTATGCGCTTGCGCTGCCGATGGCTGCCAGGCTCGAAACCTGGGGTGTAACTGCTGCCGACATCGAAATGCTGAACTCCAAAGCCGCTTCGTTTGCCGGACGAACAACCGTAATGCGCAACAAAACGGCTGTTACCAAGCAAGCTTCGACCGAGATTAAGGAAAAAACGGCTGCGCTCAACGCCTACCTCCGCAACGATGTGGATGTGCTTATGGAACCCTTTGCCGCGCTCAACCCAACCCTGTACGGACAATACAAAAACGCCCGTAAAGTAGTGGACAAAGCCGCCACGCAAACCAAAAAGCCCGACGCCGAAACCGAAGCGTAATCTCAAAAGAGTGAGGGCTGCCTCAGAAGTAAGAAGAACGCAAATTGCGCGAATAAACGCAAATAAAAAATGGTTGTATTCGAATAATTATAACCCAATTGAATTTGTGTAAATTTGCGTGATTTGCGTTCAAAAAACTCTACACTTACACCTGCCCGCAGAAGCATCGGCGACGAGGTTTACAAACCCGAAACAAACGTAAACAAACCCGCTGAATATTTTTACTATTTCCATAAAATTGTAAAAATTATGTTTATATTTGCGGGGCGGAAGAATACAACTGCACATATTGGTAAATATTGCGGGTATGCGAACTGTTTAAATACCAATAAATGGGAAATATGCGAACTTCTGAGATTATAAAGATTATGAGTTCGCATATATTTGTGTTACCAGCAAGCCGAGAAAAAAAAACAACTACGGCAATTTTACGACAGACAGACAGACAGACAGACAGACGAAAATATCCATGAAAATTGAAGACAAAAAAATGAAAAAGCGAGACAGCAGAATGCCAGAAGAAAGGAAATCGAATGACTTTTTTAATACTGATTTACTGTTAAACGAAAAAATCAGCAATATTAGTTTGTAATTTTTGCCAATATTTCAAAATGCATTATGAAAAACACAGACGACAAACTGACGAATAGAAATATAAGACCTACGGCCATGCGCGAATTGGTTTTAGACATTCTAACAGAACAAACAGCTGCGATTAGCTTATCTGATTTGGAACAAAACTTTCATAAATCGGATAAAGTGACGTTGTACCGCACTCTCAAAACATTTGAGGAAAAGAAACTCATTCATAGCATTGATGACGGAACTGGCGCAGTTAAATACGCTCTATGTAAAGAATCATGTCAATGCCACCCCGAAGAGCTGCATGTACATTTTCTTTGCTTGAAATGTCAGCACACATTCTGTTTAAACGACATTCCTATACCTTTTATTAAGTTGCCTGTTAATTTTAGTATAGAAAATATAAATATGGTTGTAAAAGGCGTATGTGCAAACTGCAACAGTTAGTTTGCAACTCAGTTGCATAAACTTTTTACTTATCTTTGCGGTTAAATAATACAAATGAAGATTTTTGCCTACATAGTATCCGTTATTATTTTAATGCTCACTGTAAATCCTTGCATTGATGAGCATAAAGCTAATGCTGTACATAATTCAGAAATCTCCCAAGCCTCAAACCACGAAAATCACGAAAACGAGGCCGACCATTGTTCTCCTTTTTGTACTTGTCAGTGTTGCCAAACAAATTTCATTGTGTCTGCTATACCGACTTCGCCTGCGGTTGCGGAGTTGACAATTCGTTATATTGAACATTCCTCAAGTTTTCATAGTCTCGATTTATTCGATTTTTACATTCCTCCTAAATCATAATCCCTTACCCAATTAAAGATGTTATTTGACAAAAATATCTTTAATACTAACCTGCCTTTAGATGGGCTCATGTCTTAGCATAATTTTTCTCTGATAGAAATATCAGGTTTTTGTTCATGTTTTAAATTAGGCTCTAAAATGAGTAAAAAGAAACTTACAAAGAGGGAATTACGGGAGAGGCAAATCTTTGAAGATAAAAAGAATAAACGAACGTTGCGAATTAGTTTTGGTTTGCTTTTCGTTTTTATAATTTTATACTTAGTGTTTCATACTTTTTGGTACGACACCAAATTCGCCTACCGTCAATATGCATTTTATGGCAAGGAAGTTCCCACGGAACTTGTTTGTATGAATGGTGACAAGCTGCTTAATCATAAAAGTTTAAAACTTAGTTATAAAGGAAAAGACTATTTCTTCTGTAACCGTGACTGCTATGAACATCTTGTTAATCACTATAAGGAAGATGCATTTATCCCGGATCCCTTATCAGGTGACACTATTTGCAAAGCTAATGCTTTGATTGGATTGAAAAATCGGGGCGAACCTGAGATTGTTTATTTCCAAAACCGAAAAACATTTAATCAGTATTATAAATCAAAAAATAAATAACTTGTGAAGAAACATAAAATCCGGCTAAAACAAGTAATAAAATGGTTTTTCATTACTATTGCCTGTTTGATTATCATAATAGGAATCATTGGCAGGGTTCATCATGTCTTCACAGTACATTTAAAATAAATAAATAGATAAATTATGATAGAACGTATCATTCATTTTTCAATAAAGAATAAGTTTATTATAGGCTTATTTGTAGTTGCATTAATTGGCTGGGGAACGTATTCGCTCACCCAATTGCCTATTGATGCAACCCCGGACATAACCAACAACCAGGTGCAGGTTATTTCGCTTGCCCCATCCTTGGCGGTTCAGGAAGTAGAGAGCTCAATTACAGCACCTATTGAAGTAGCTGTTGCCAATATCCCAAACATTATTGAGCTTCGCTCCATCTCACGTTTGGGCTTGTCGGTAACTACAATTGTGTTTAAAGACAATGTAGATATCTACTGGGCACGACAACAAGTAGGAGAACGCCTAAAAGAAGCCGAGGACATTATCCCGGCGGGTCTCGCAAAAATTGAGATGGCTCCAATTTCTACCGGCTTGGGTGAAATATACCAATATCGCCTTGCCGTGGAGAAAGGCTATGAAACTAAATTTACTCCAATGGAGTTAAGAACCTTGCAGGATTGGACGGTTCGCCGCGAGATGTTAGGAACTATAGGTGTGGCGGATATTAATAGCTCTGGCGGATTTGTAAAGCAATATGAAGTAGCCATAAATCCCGAGAGACTGAGAAGCATGAACCTTACACTCACCGACATTTTTGATGCACTCGAAAGAAACAACGAAAATACAGGTAGTGCCTATATCGATAAAAAGCCAACAGCTTATTTTATCCGTGGCATTGGGTTGGTAAAATCATTAGAAGATATCGAAAAGATTGTTGTAAAAAGCAATTCATCGGGCATCCCAGTTTTAATTAGAGATATTGCCAGCGTTCAATATGGAAATTCCACACGATATGGTGCTATGGTTATTGATACTACAGAGGCTGTTGGTGGTGTGGTAATGATGCTCAAAGGAGCAAATGCCAATGAAGTTACAAAAAATGTAGAATCCCGCATTGAAACCATTCAAAAATCATTACCTAAAGGGGTGAAAATTGAACCGTTTCTCAATCGTTCAGATTTAGTGGGACGCGCTATTAGTACAGTTTCTAGAAATCTGGTTGAGGGTGCTTTAATCGTTATCTTTATTTTAATTCTGTTTTTAGGTAATTTCAGAGCTGGGTTAATTGTGGCGTCAGTGATTCCGCTTTCAATGCTTTTTGCCATATCCATGATGAAGTTTTTCGGTGTGTCAGGTAACTTAATGAGCCTTGGTGCCATTGACTTTGGAATAATAGTAGATGGGGCAGTAATCATTGTTGAAAGCGTGGTACATCGAATTTCGATGAGTAAAACCCATCATCCGGGTATTGCAAGGCTTTCGCAGCAACAAATGGACGAAGAGGTGTTTCAGGCTTCCAGCCGAATAAGAACGGCAGCCGCATTTGGCGAAATCATTATTCTTATCGTTTACATGCCTATCTTATTCTTAGTTGGAATTGAAGGTAAAATGTTTGTGCCAATGGCCCAGGTAGTGACGTTTGCTATTTTAGGTGCGTTTATACTTTCGTTAACCTATGTTCCAATGGCTTCGGCTTTGTTCCTGAGTAAAAATACTGAGCACAAACCAAATTTTTCCGATAAACTAATGGTCTTTTTTCACAAAGGGTTTAATCCGATCATTCATTTTGCCCTCAAGCGTAAATTATTGATCTCGGTTTCGGTCATTTCATTATTTATTGCAAGTCTGTTTGTTTTTAATAGTTTGGGTGGTGAGTTCATTCCCCAGCTCGAAGAAGGAGACCTTGCGGCAGGGGTAATTACTTTGCAGGGTGGTTCGCTTACCAATACAGTTGAGCAAGTTCAAAAAGCTAATAAAATCCTGCTTGCTAACTTCCCGGAAATAAAACATGTTGTTTGTAAAATTGGTGCCGGCGAAATACCAACCGACCCAACACCTATGGAAACAGGCGATTATATTATTACGCTCAAAGATAAACACGAATGGACTTCGGCAAAAACCCGTGAGGAACTGGTGGAAAAGATGGAAGAAGCTTTGATTCCGTTGGCTGGCGTGAAATTTGAGTTTCAACAGCCCATTCAAATGCGTACCAACGAATTACTTTCTGGATCAAAACAGGACATTGCTATAAAGATATTTGGTGATGACCTGAATACACTAGCTGATAAAGCTTCGCAAGTGGAAAAAATCATTCAAAAGGTGCAAGGCGTTGAAGACATTAATGTGGAGAAAGTCACCGGACTGGCTCAGATTCAGGTTGAATATAATCGTGATCGATTGGCGCAATACGGACTTTCTATAGAAGAAGTAAACCGTGTCTTGCGTACTGCATTTGCAGGAAGTCAGGCGGGAGTAGTATTCGATGAAGAAAAACGGTTTGGACTAGTGGTACGAATGGATAAGGATTACCGCCAAAGCATTGACGATGTAAAAAACCTTTCAGTTGCTTTGCCCAACGGCGGACAGATTCCTTTTGAACAAATTGCCAATGTTGAAATAAAATCAGGTCCTGCACAGGTGTCACGTGAAAATACGAAACGTCGTATAACCATTGGTTTCAATGTCCGTAACAGAGATGTACAGAGTGTCATAGCTGATGTGACAAAACAGATTGATGCAAAAGTGCAACTACCAACAGGTTATTATGTAAAGTATGGTGGTCAATTTGAAAATCTTCAAGCGGCCAAGGCTCGTCTGGCTATTGCCGTACCTGTAGCGTTGTTGCTCATTTTTGTACTGTTATTCTTCACATTTCATTCCGTAAAGCAAACCTTATTAATCTATACAGCTGTGCCCATGTCGCTCATTGGCGGTATTCTGGCGTTGTGGATTCGGGATATGAATTTCTCCATTTCTGCCGGAGTTGGTTTTATCGCTCTGTTTGGTATTGCAGTGCTCAATGGCATTGTGCTTATTGCTGAGTTCAACAGGCTCGAAAAAGAAGGAGTCTCTGATATTACCGAGCGGGTATTGAAAGGATTGCATACACGTTTACGACCTGTGATTATTACCGCTGCCGTGGCTTCGCTGGGCTTCCTACCTATGGCTTTGTCCACTTCGGCAGGAGCTGAAGTTCAAAAACCGCTGGCAACAGTAGTTATTGGTGGATTAATAACAGCCACTTTATTGACATTAATTGTTTTGCCGATTTTTTACATATTCTTTTCAACTTTTTCATTCAGATCCCTTTTTAAAAGAAAATCAGTGAAAACCTTGTCAATTTTGTTGATACTTGTAGTTTGTTCTGCGGGTTTCAATTCAATAAATGCGCAGCAAACCAAAAGCATTAATCTGAAGCAAGCAATACAAATGGCATTGGATAGTAATTTATCGGTGCGTTCGTCAAAATATGCTGTTGATGTTCAAAAAGCCTTAAAGGGTGCTTCGTGGGACATTCCAAAAACTAGCATTGATGGGCAATACGGACAATTTAACTCCTACAGCAAAGACAATAGTTTTACCGTATCACAATCCTTTGCTTTTCCTACAGTCTATATAAACCAAAACAAACTGGCTAAAGCTAATATCAAAAGCAGTGAATGGCAGTTGAAAACTTCGCAGCTCGAAATAGCTACGCAAGTGAAGCAAATTTACTGGCAATTGGCTTACCTGTATTCGAAACAGAAGTTATTTGCATATCAGGATAGTTTATACACCGGCTTCCAAAAGGCGGCTGAACTAAGGGCAAAAACAGGCGAAACAAATCGGCTCGAAATGATTTCGGCCCGTTCGCAAAGTCTCGAAATTAAAAATCAGTTGCAACAGATTAATGCCGATTTGGTTATCTATAATCAGAAACTGCAAACTATTTTAAATGTCGAAACAACCCTGTACCCTGCCGATACAGTGTTACGCCGTATCGACTATTTGCCTGCTGGCGACAAATCCGGTTTAGCTGCCAATCCTTCGGTTGGATATATCAATCAACAGATTGAAATATCTCGGTTGGAGAAAAAAGTAGAAAGCAGTCGCATATTACCCGATTTAAGTATCGGATATTTCAGCCAAACCATGCAGGGAACTCAGGAAATAAACGGAGTGCCACGTATATTTGGTACGGGCAACCGCTTTACTGGTATTCAGGCGGGTATTGCTGTTCCACTATGGTTTGCTCCTTATTCGGCCAAAGTAAAGGCTGCAAAGTTTAAAGAAAAAGTGGCTCAAACAAATGCGGAGTATTATTCAAAATCGCTTTCAGGCAATTATCGTTCATTAATGCTTGAATTCAGCAAAAACAGCAATAGTGTTGATTATTACGAGAAACAGGCTATTCCTGAAGCCGATTTAATCATTGAGCAAGCTACACGCAGTTACAAAGCCGGAGCAATGGATTATCTCGATTATATTCTGAGTCTGAATCGTGCATTAAGTATAAAACAAAACTACCTCGATGCGCAGAATAATTATAATCAAACCGTTATTTCAATAGACTTTATTACCGGAAAAATATATTAATTTCACTCCTTTAGCCCTCATTTGGGGGTTGGAGGTCTAAAACAAAAACATTATGACAAAATATAAATTTATATCACCAATCGTTATTTTAGCCACTCTCCTTACCTTTTCGTCATGTAACGGAAATAAAAAATCAGCTGTGGCAGAAGAAGAGACAGAAGTAATTCCCGAAGATATCGTTGAATTACGGGACGACCAGATAAAACTTGCCAACATAGAAACCGGAGCTATAGAGTTGCGGTCAATGAGTGGAACCTTAAAGGTAAACGGTACCGTGTCTGTTGCACCACAAAATCTGGCAACCGTTAGTATGCCAATGGGTGGGTTTGTGAAAAGCACAAACCTTATGCCTGGCAATGCTGTTCAAAAAGGACAAACATTGGCCATTATCGAAAATCAGGAGTTTATCGACATTCAGCAAAATTACCTGGAAGCAAAAAACAGATCTGAACTTGCCAAAACTGAATACGACCGTCAAAAAGAACTTTTCAAAAGCGATGTGTCTTCTCAAAAAAACATGCAACAAGTCACATCCAATTACAACAGCCTCAAAGTTCAGGTAAAAGCCCTGGAACAAAAGCTGTCGCTCGTCGGAATTAATCCTTTCAAACTGAACGAAGATAATATGAGTCGGTCAGTGGCATTGGTTTCTCCTATTACGGGATATGTCAAAGCAGTAAATGTGAGCATTGGCAAATCTGTTTCGGCTTCCGATGTATTGTTCGAAATCGTAAACAGCGACAAACTATTTCTTGAACTTACATTGTTCGAAAAGGATGCTGATAAAGTATCAAACGGTGAGAAAATTCGCTTCTTTATTAATAATGAAACCGAGCAGCACGAAGCTTTAATCTATCAAACCGGAAAGTCTATCAACAATGATAAAACTTACAAGGTGTATGCAAATGTGGTGGGGCATTGTAAAAACATGTTACCGGGCATGTATGTGAATGCTCATATTCAAGCTAAGAGTAACCAGGTAACCTCAGTACCCTCAGCATCCATAGTAAGCTTCGACGATAAAGATTATATTTTTGTACACGATAAAGACAAGGTGGAAAACGGAAAAAAAATGACAGAGTATCGTATGATACAAATTCAGAAAGGCGTTTCCGATGACGGATTTACAGAAATCGTTTTGCCGGAAGGCTTCAACTTCAAAGGAGCAAAGCTTGTTGTTAAGGGGGCGTATAATTTGCTTTCAGCAAAGAAAAATGCAGGAGAAATGAGTTGTTAAATGTCATTTATAAAAATAAGATTATGAAACGAACATGTTGCTTCACAACACCCAAGGGTAATATAATAATCCCCGGCAACATGGAGTTCCATACTTCGTTAAACTAAAAAATATTATAGTATGAAAGAAATAAAAGCATTTGTAAAGCCATTTAAAGTAAATGATATTTTAAATCAATTGCTACAGGCTGGTTATCCCAATACAACCGTTTCATTGGCTGAAGGTACTGGTAGTTTCAAGAGTGAAGAAACAACACTTTCAACCCATTTCTCTATCACAGATAGTAAAGTGGCCAAAATTGAAATTGTGTGCAATGATAGTGAGGTCGATAATATTGTAAGTATTATTTCCGATAAGGCACGAACTGGTAATCCGGGTGACGGTATCATCTACGTTTCCGAAATACAGAATGTCTATAAAGTAAGGACAGGGTTGGAAAACAAGGAAGATTAGTTTAAATCTAAAGACAGCTCAATGAATTGGGCTGTCTTTTTCAACTAGTTATAAGTATCTGAAAAGTAAAACTTTGCAACTTAGTTGCACTGTGTTTTTCATTATTTTTGTGGTGGATAAAGAATGAATAAAATCGTGGAAATTTATCCACATAAAGGTATTCTGATTTTAAAACTAAATATAAAGTAGATATGAAAAAATATAAATTGAATAACTTGGATTGCGCATCATGTGCATCTAAGATTGAAAGCAGTTTGTCAAAACTGGAGGACGTGAAATTTGTAACTGTGAATTTTGCAAACGCCACCATGACTATCGACACCGATAATCTGGATAAGGTAAAAGCACAGATTAAGAAACTTGAACCGGACGTTGAAATTCAAGATGTCGAGAATGAGAAATCATTGGTATCAGTAAATGAACTTGCCGAAAATAAAGGAACTATAATTAAGGCCGTCTCTGCCTTGGTCTTACTGGTTATAGGGGTAATATTTGAAGATAAACTACACAATACGCCTTTTCAATTAGCTGAATACGCTGTGTATGTCACTGCCTACCTTATTGTGGGTTGGAACGTCATAGCTTCAGCTGTAAAAAATATCATTAGAGGACAATTCTTTGATGAACAATTTTTAATGTCCATAGCTACACTTGGAGCTTTTGCAATACATCAAATGCCCGAAGCCGTGGCAGTGATGCTATTTTATGTGACAGGTGAATTGTTTCAGGACATTGCAGTGGGGCGGTCACGCAAGTCAATCAAATCACTGTTGGAAATTAAACCCGATTATGCCAATCTGAAATCAGGTGAGGAGGTAGCCAAAGTTTCTCCCGAAGAGGTAAAAGTTGGGGACATCATTATCGTTAAGCCGGGCGAGAAAGTACCACTCGATGGAACAGTACTTGATGGAACTTCGTTTGTTGATACCGCAGCACTAACAGGCGAAAGTGTTCCCCGAAAAGTATCTGAAAAAGATGAAGTAATGGCAGGAATGATTAATCAGTCGGGCTTACTTACTGTAAAAGTCAACAAATTATTTGGAGAGTCGTCTGTCTCAAAAATTCTTGAATTGGTAGAAAACGCCACTTCACAAAAAGCGGAAACCGAGAAATTCATTACAACATTTGCCCGGTATTATACACCGATAGTAGTTATTGGTGCTTTGTTGCTGGCTATAGTGCCACCGCTTATATTTAGTGGCCAAACCTTTGGCGATTGGATTTACCGCGCACTGGTTGTATTGGTTATTTCTTGCCCTTGCGCTTTAGTTATAAGTATTCCCTTAGGCTATTTTGGCGGAGTTGGGTTAGCTGCCCGAAAAGGGATTTTAGTAAAAGGCTCTAATTTTTTGGATGCACTGACACAGGTAACTACGGTAGTGTTTGATAAAACAGGAACACTTACAAAAGGAGAATTTAAAGTTTCGGAGGTGGTAACGTCCAACGGTTTTACAAAAGATGAAATTTTAGAGTATGCCGCTTATGCTGAAGCCAATTCAAATCATCCGGTTGCGCAATCCATTACAGTTGCTTACCAAGGTAAAATTGATAGGACTAAAATTACAAAAACTGAAGAAATTTCAGGACATGGTATTAAAGCTATCGTAGATGGAAAAACAATACTTGCCGGCAATGACAAAATGCTACACAAAGAAAACGTAGAGCATTCGGTTTGTCAGGTGGATGGAACTGTAGTGCATGTGACCATTGATCATGTTTATGCTGGCTATATAATTATTTCCGATAGTTTGAAAGATGATGCAATTCAAGCCATTGAAAATCTAAAAGCAAAGAATATTCAAACGGTCATGCTTACTGGCGACAATCAATATGCAGCACAAGCCTTTGCTAAAAGATTAGGTATCGACAACTTTTACTACGAACTGTTGCCGGAAGATAAAGTAAAACATATTGAACAATTAATCGAAGAAAGTAAAGGCGGAAAAGTAGCCTTTGTCGGCGACGGCATAAATGATGCTCCGGTAATTGCCCGTGCGGATGTGGGAATAGCCATGGGAGCACTTGGATCCGATGCAGCAATTGAAACAGCCGATGTTGTCCTGATGACAGATTCACCGTCAAAAGTTGCTTTATCCATTGACGTTGCGAAAATAACGAGAAACATTGTTTGGCAGAATATCTATTTTGCTATGGGTGTAAAACTAATTTTCATTGTTCTGGGTGTTTTTGGTATTGCCACCATGTGGGAAGCTGTGTTTGGAGATATTGGTGTTGCCCTGATTGCGATTTTTAATGCGTTGAGGATACTAAAAAAATAATAGTCAAACAATATGATTACAAAAATATATATCGTAGCTTTCCTGATACTATATTTCCTGATCGTGTTTATAATTCCCTCAGTTCGAGTAAAACGCAGAACAGGTATTAATCCTTATGTATTTAAAAATACTGAATCTGCACACGACTTTTTAGGTAAAGTATCTGCCCCAATTACCTCGTTAATTTTTATTGTAGCGTTAGTCAATCTTTTTTACCCCGAAGGTTTGCAGTATTTTGCACCCTTTACATGGCTCGAAATATCAATTCTGAAATATACAGGTTTCGCATTCATTCACCTTGCGCTTTTATGGATTATCGTAGCGCAAGTACAAATGAGCAATTCATGGCGGGTAGGGATTGACCATTCCGCAAAAACCGAACTTAAAACAAACGGCTTATTCTCTGTTTCCCGAAATCCCGTTTTTTTAGGTATGCTTGTTACATTAGCAGGAGTATTTCTCGTTTTCCCTAATGCAATTACATTGTTGGTATTCGTTTCATCAACACTTCTTTTTCAGGTACAGGTTCGTTTGGAGGAAGAATATCTAAAATCAGGACACACAAATATTTACATGCATTATTGCACTAAAGTATGCCGTTGGTTATAAATCAATAAATCAACTAACAGGTAAATTCCTGTAAAATAAACAGCAATACTTCTAATCGCCCAAAAAGCAAAAAAAGCCACAGCAAGTGAGTGTTTATTTTCAAACGTCTTGCAGTGGCTTTTATAGCTTTTTGATAATAGGCAGAGCGGTCACAGTACATTGTTTTTTTGCTCACTTAGAAGTCTTGAAGCACTTAGAAACAAAAAAAACAATGAACTGTAAGTTTATTATTGCAAAGCAATTATCGCTACAATGGCTTTAATCCTACAATAGAATTTTTTCTAAAAATAAATTGAACTATTCTGTGTTTAATATGCAAAATGTATATATATTTGTTGCACAATTAAAACAATTTATTAATCTTAAATCTATTTAATTATGGCAAATACAACAGAAACTGGTCACGCAAAAAACGTGGCAAACTTCGAAAGTTTAATTTCATTCGTCAAAGGCTACCAAGCAGCCTACAATCCCACAAAAGATGCCATTAAAGTAGATGCATTAGAAGAAATTCTAAGCAATTCTAAGCAAGCTATGGTAGAAATCGACAACGCATTGCCTGCTTACACCAATGCAGTTTCTGCCCGCGAATCCGCATTCGCTCCGCTTGGCAAACTCATTACTCGCGTAAACAGTGCTATTAAAGCAACCGACACCACCGAAAATGTGGACGAAAGTGTAAAAACACTAGTTCGCAAACTTCAGGGAACAAGAGCAACAGCCAAAATTTCCGACGAAGAAAAAACTGCTTTGGAAGCCGAAGGCAAAGAAGTAAATCAAATTTCAGCGTCGCAAATGGGCTACGACAATCGACTGGAGAATTTCTACAAACTGATTATGCTTCTGAAATCAATTCCACAATATAACCCAAACGAGGTAGAATTAAAGGTAGCAACATTAACAGCATTGTACGAAGATTTAAAACTTAAAAACACCGCAGTAGTTGACGCTACTACTCCATTAAGCAATGCCCGTATAGCTCGAAACGATGCAATGTACAAACCGCTTACAGGTTTAGTTGATTGTGCATACGATGCAAAAATGTACATTAAATCCGTATTTGGACCTTCAAGCCCCCAGTATAAACAAGTATCGAAGTTAGAATTCAAATCATTGACTAAATAGTTGTTTTCTTCGTACAACTATTTGTAAAATGAAATCCTACTTTTAAATTTCTCCGACTGCGATTGCCTTTAAGGCAATTGCAGTTTCATTTATGACAACTGCAAAATACTTTAAGCCTGGTCAGTTTTCATTTATTTGAGTTGAAAAGTTACATAAGCCTGTTGCAATTCTATTTATTCGGGTTGAAGTTTTATATAAGGCAGTTGCAATTCTATTTATTCGAGTTGAAATGTTATATAAGACAGTTGCAGTTTTATTTATTCGAGCTGCGGAATTACATAAGCGAGTTGCAAAGTTATTTATGCCTGTTGCAGAAATATTAGTGAATTCAGAGTTTTCCTTGTAACGTACACCATTTTTAAGAATTTCAGAAAAGAATTAAAGAAAAGGTAGAAAGAAACACATTATATAGACAATTAACAAGAAAACAACAACATTCGCTCACTCAACGAAAACAAACTAATCGCAACAACGGCCAGCTGGTAACACACGCCTATGGGCACAGGCTGGCTGACGTGCATTCCGGCAGTTTTGCTCCCGCATTCACCTTGTCGTTCCACGACAGCGAATGCGCCCGCAAACCGCCAATGCCCATAGCCTCGGTCGTGAGTCTGCGCAAAAACTGCATTTTCTCCCAGTTTTCATGTATTTTTATCGTTTCAGGCTTTCATATTTCCCGTTTACGGG